>JBBJOK010000007.1:3760-8011 GCA_037721545.1 Chitinophagaceae bacterium | reverse complement strand
TCAGCCACCTTTTTCCAATTTACCACATTCCAAAATGCATTTAAATAATCAGGACGCTTGTTTTGGTATTTTAAATAATAAGCATGTTCCCAAACATCGCAACCTAAAATGGGAGTGCATTTACATTCTGCAACATCCATTAAAGGGTTATCCTGGTTAGGTGTTGAACAAATTACAAGTTTACCATTCTGTGAACCCAACCAAGCCCATCCACTCCCAAAACGGGTAATGCCAGCGTTATTAAATTTTTCTTTAAATCCATCCAATGAGCCAAAAGCCTCATCGATAGCATTAGCTAATTTCCCATCAGGGCTGCCTCCTGAATTAGGAGCAAGGCTTTCCCAAAAAAAACTGTGATTCCAGTGCCCGCCACCATTATTTCTAACAGCGGGGCTTACACTTCCCGCATTTTTCACTAATTCCTCGATGCTTTTATTTTCATTTTCCGTTCCTGCTATTGCTTTATTTAGATTATCAACGTATGCCTGGTGGTGCTTATCGTGATGTATTTGCATAGTTTCTTTATCGATGTGTGGCTCTAATGCCTCGTAAGCGTAAGGTAAAGCCGGTACTGTAAATGCCATAAAATATATTTTTAAAGTGTTACAAAAATGATTGAATGCAAATTTACCTGTATAATCTTATAAAGTTGGAGACAAATCAATAATTTCCTTATTACGAAAACTCTCTCCTCACTTTAAAGAATTGTTTGATAAGGGCTGCGCATTCCTTATCACATATTCCGTTGATAATTTCTGTTTTGGGATGGAAAGGATTTCTTATTTCTCCGTTAAAGTTGGCGACCGGGGTAATGCTTCCATTTTTTTCGTCGTTTGCACCATAAACTACCCTTGCAATTTTGCTCCAATACATAGCACCTGCACACATAAGGCAGGGCTCAATAGTTACATACAAGGTTGCCTCGGGTAAATATTTTGAACCTAAAAAGTTATAAGCAGAAGTGAGTGCAATAATTTCTGCATGAGCAGTGGAATCATTTAATTTTTCTACTTGGTTGTATGCCCGGGCAATAATTTTATCCTGCATAACTATAATGGCTCCTATAGGAACTTCACCTCCATCATAAGCTTTTTGTGCTTCCTTTAAAGCCTGTTGCATATAATGCTCATCACTTTTTGTCATTGTAGTTTAGATTCATTTTAATAGCAAATTTAGCAGTTATAATGCTTTAGTGCTTACCAGGTTTTAGCTATCTTCATCTAGTAGATGTTTATATAAAGCCAATGGAAATTTTGAAGAATATAATTTCAAAATCTTATAACATTAGAATGAAACTATCAAAAATTACAGGCATGGGGATGGATATAATTACAAATGATAAAAGAATAACACCTCTTGAAAGCTTTTATAGTTTGCAGGCAAAAGCTAATAATGGAGAAGTAATGAGTTTAGAGAAATTTCGCGGTAAAAAAGTTTTGGTAGTAAACCTTGCAAGCCATTGCGGATATACGCCACAGTATGTTGAGCTGGAGAAACTCCATAAGTTTCATGCTAATACGATAACTGTGCTTGGTTTTCCTTCAAATGATTTTGGAGGACAGGAGCCGGGAACCGATGAAGAAATAGAAAATTTTTGCAAGGTGAATTTTGGGGTAACTTTTCCATTATTCCAAAAAGATCAGGTAAAAGGCAATAATAAACAACCGGTATATCAATGGCTAAGTGATGCTGCTAAAAATGGCTGGAACAATAAAGAACCATCCTGGAATTTTTATAAATATCTTGTTGATGAAGAGGGTAACCTGGATAAAATATTTTCCTCGGCAGTATCACCTACTGAAATTTTATAATTGTGCAATTCTCAAACATAATACTGAATTCAGAATGTGAACAGCCAGCACTTTTCAGAATTATTAATCATTCCATCCTGTTTTTTCTTTCTAACTTTACAGGCACTAAATTTTACATCATGTCACCATTTAATTTAGCCAAGCCAATAGCAATCGGTTGCGATCATGCAGGGTTTGAATACAAAGAAGATATTATTTCTTTTTTAGAAGGAAAGGGTTTATCGTATAAAGATTTTGGTACCTATTCAATTGACTCTGTAGATTATCCTGATTTTGCACATCCGGTGGCGGCTTCGGTTGAAAATGATGAAACAGCGTTTGGTATTTTGCTTTGTGGGAGTGCGAATGGGGTAGCCATTACCGCCAATAAACATCAGCACATAAGAGCCGCTATTTGCTGGGGAGAAGAACTTACAGAGCTTGCGAGAAAACATAATAATGCAAACATTATTTGTATTCCTTCACGATTTGTAAGAGAAGGCGATGTAGAAAAAATGTTGGATATTTTTATTCATACTGAATTTGAAGGTGGGCGCCATGAAAAAAGAGTTAATAAAATTACCTGCGCTTGATCTTCCATAAAAAAAGAAATTGCGGAATAAACAAATAATCCTAATAGTAAGCTGCTTATTACCAATTTCATTATTGGCTCAAAACGATAACGCATTAAAATATGCTTCTACAATTACTCAGCAGGATTTAAAAAAACATCTTTCCATTGTTGCCAGTGCAGAAATGGAGGGTCGTGAAACTGCAACGCCAGGCCAGCGCAAGGCTGCCGCTTATATTGAAAGCCAGTTTAGGCAAATTGGATTAAAAAATCCATCGCAGCTCAAGGGTTTTCAGCAAACTTATCCTTTATTGAAAGATACCTTGTTGGAATCATCCTTAAGAATAGGTAATAAAAAATACGAAGTTGGCAAAGATTTTATTGTAGTCCCGGTCACTTCTTTGAAACAAAATATCAAATCCCCCGAAATAATTTTTGTGGGTTATGGAATAGATGATAAAAATTATAGTGATTATGCAGGTAAAGATGTAAAAGATAAAATGGTAGTTTTTTTCTCAGGGGAACCCAAGATAGACGGAAAAGCATTACCAAGAGAGGCAGGTAGAAATACTCAATGGAATACAAATAGAAAAACCCTTTTGGCAAAACAAAAAGGTGCCGCAGCGGCAATAATAGTAAATCCTTCAATGGATTCAATCACAAGGATAACTTTTGAAAATACCCGTATAACAGCCATATATTATCCCAGGCCAATAAACAGGGAAAATGAAAGAGTGCCATACGCGATTGTTGTTAATAGAGTGGGTGCAGATATTTTTGGGGAACAGGTATATAAAGAATTAGCCACAAAAGCTAAGGCTGCTGAGCCATTGAATACTTATGATTTTGCAATTAAATCTAAAACCAGATTTGTTTATAAAAAGAAACAAATTCAATTTACTTCTACAAATGTTATAGGCTTTGTAGAAGGCAGTGATAAAAAAGATGAATTTGTTTTTTTAACTGCTCATTATGACCATCTCGGCAAAATGGATTCTGTAATTTTTTATGGAGCAGATGATGATGGTAGTGGAACGGTTAGTGTAATAGATATGGCGGAGGCGTTTGCAAAAGCAAAAGCCGAGGGTAATGGCCCTAGAAGAACCGTTGTATTTATGACGGTAAGTGGTGAAGAAAAAGGATTGTGGGGGTCGGAATATTATTCTGATAATCCTTTATTCCCTTTAGAAAAAACTACGGTCGATCTGAATATTGACATGGTTGGGCGCATGGATCCGGATAGAAAAATTGGTGATTCTTCAAATTATATTTATGTGGTAGGAGATGATAAAATAAGTAGTGAACTTAAACCGATAAGCATAAGTGTAAACAAAAAATACTCAAGTCTTGAGCTCGATTACAAGTACAATGATCCCAATGATAAAGAGCGCATTTATTACAGAAGCGACCACTATAATTTTGCCAGAAAAGGTGTTCCCATAATTTTTTATTATGATGGCATGTTACGTCCCGATTATCATAGGCCAAGTGACACTCTAGAAAAGATAAACTTTAAGCTTATGGAAAAAAGAGCCAGATTTATCTTTTTAACGGCTTGGGAAATGGCAAACAGGGATACTATGTTGAAAAGAGATATACCGCTGACTCAATAAATTTCTCATAGAAACCTATCGCATCTTAAAAAAAGGTTAATACCTGCGGGTATGCAGCAAATGGTTAACCTTTCTCATCTAATATATGATCGTACGTGATAAATAGCTTCAATGGAACTATTTTTGCTTATTGTAGAGATACTATTATGAAAAACTTTTTTTATACAATCATAATCTTACTTTTTCCTGTTTTTGTTTATGCTTACGGAGATACTACAAACGTACCCTTGCAAAGACAGTATTTCCATGATAGAATTAAGGCCGAACAACAAAGAGC
>JBBJOK010000007.1:0-3660 GCA_037721545.1 Chitinophagaceae bacterium | reverse complement strand
ATGCGCCTATATTGGTTACCAATTTTACTGATATTTTAAAAGGTAATTTAAAGGGAGAAAATATGGCTCCTTACATTAGCCAGGTACCGTATGAGGTAGGCCTTATAAATTCAGAAATTTTTAGTGAAAATGCAGGATATAAAGAAAGCCGGAAAATATTATTTCTAAAATATATTCAGCTCCATCCTGATAAGATCTTGTCAAGCATTGGTCCATATGTAGATGAGCCATTTGCTGATGAATTGGTCCTGAATGCCTATCAACGCAGCCCTATTCAACTTTATTCATATGCGCAGGCTGCCAATAGCCCGCAGGGCAAATTGATAAGAAGAAATACAGACAACAGGATAAAAACAATAGTGCAGTTAAGTTCCAGGAAAGATGCATTATTTTATTTTCCCTTTTTAGATGATCTTATTAGTGGAAAACAAACCATAGAAAGCATATCAAAATTTGTAGGTACAGATAGTACCAAATACGATAGTGTGGGATATTATAAATTATTGGTAAGAACAGAAATAGATTATTACAACAGGTTGCTGCATGGAGATACTCCTGTGGCAATGCTTGATACAAGTGGAGGATTAATTGCTATGTTACAAAGAAAAGCAATCCAGCATTTTGTTAAACCAATTAATGATCTGCACGATATAAGTAATCCGGCTATCCGCTTTAAAGCAATTGCTCCGCTCGATCCGCAGGATTTATATTATATGTTGGTTTTAGGTGAAAATGAAATTTTTACTTCAAGTTATAAACATGCATTTGATTTTATGCTTAACCGCATGGGTAAACAGCCACATGGCGACTCATTACTAATGTCAGTAAACTTTGATCATTTTAAAAAGTTTATCAAAATGGCCGCCGGCTATAACAGGCTGGATACTTTTTTAAGAACCATGAGGAGTAAGTCAGAAATATTAATGAAAGCATTTGTTGCTAATTTAGAAAGTTCTACTGAATTGGAAGATGCTGTGGATGTGGCAGATTCTTATGGAAGTATTAGAAATTCCGCACTGCTAAGTTCTATGTTAAAGTATGTTTCAGATAATGAGCAGCGCTGTATTCAAAATAGTAATCCGCGGGGTAAAAAAATTTATAATCTTTTAAAAATGATTTTTCTTTCAGGGGATTCTACAAATCATATTGACCTTTCAAAAGAAATTGGAATTCAGCCGGTATATACCGTTAATAATCAAAAGCTGGTTGATGATACAGGAAGGATTATTCAACAGGTTTTTTTCTATGGTGATAAAGATGGAAAGGATTCTTATGAAAGCTTCTTATCTTCTTTTCCTGCCAGCGATTGGGGGCGCACAATAAAACCGCAATGGGTGGAAATAAAATCGAAAAAAGGAAAACCCATCATATGGATATTTGCTAATCGCCCATTAGATAATGTGACCGATAAAGATGCAGAAGCGCAGGCTGCGCTTATTAATTATCTAGATACAAGTAATTTAAGACCGACCATTGTTATTCATAGGGGGCACAGTTATCATCTTAAATATACTATCGACCAAATTCCAGAATCAGCAAAAATAATTATGCTTGGTTCATGCGGCGGTTATAATAATTTAAAACAAATATTAGATTATGCACCCGAGGCGCACATTATTTCTACTAAGCAAATTGGCGCAAGAGATGTAAATAAACCCATCATTGAAGCTATAAATAACACGTTGCGTGCCGGTAAAGATATTGACTGGCGGCAAATGTGGAACAATCTTGAAGTTGTTTTTTCAAAAGCAGGTAAAGATAAAAAAGATCTGTTTGATGATTATATACCTCCCCACAAAAACCTTGGAGCATTATTTCTTACAGCTGCAACAAAAGCCGGAGTGCGTTATTAAATTATTAAATTATTCACTAATACTTAAGATAACTAGGCATTTTACATTTATTTTTTTCTTTTTTATTCCGAACGTTTTCATCTTTAATGTTCTTTTATATCTCAGGATTAAGTCGAGTAAATTTGCTGAATGCCGACAGGAAAACCAAGGAAGAAAATATTTGATATATCGTTACTCAAAAAGATATTCCGTTTTGCTGCGCCGTACAAAAAAATATTATACATTTCTGTTTTTTTATCCATTGTATTAGCTATAATATCTCCGCTAAGGCCATTTCTTATACAGTACACAGTAAACAATTTTATTAAAGACCGTGATACTCATTGGCTTATTCTAATAACTATTATCCAAATTGGGATGCTTTTATTTGAAACAGGGCTGCGGTTCTATTTTACATATATAACTGCATGGCTTGGGCAATCAGTGATAAAAGACCTGCGTGTTTTTGTTTACAGGAAAGTGCTTGGCTTAAACCTTTCACAGTTTGATAAAACCCCTATAGGTACCTTAACTACACGAACCGTAAATGATGTTGAATCAATAAATGATATATTTTCTGATGGGCTTATCCCGATCATTGCAGATATTCTTTCAATAATATCTATTTTATGTTTTATGTTTTATGTGGATTGGCGGCTGGCACTAATTAGCCTTACTCCCTTCCCAATAATAATTATTGCAACGTATTTTTTTAAGGAAAGCGTAAACAAATCATTTATCGCTGTGCGAAATGCTGTATCAAATCTTAATGCTTTTGTTCAGGAGCATATAACAGGCATGGCCGTTGTGCAGGCATTTGCCGTGGAGGATAAAGAATTTGAAAAATTTAAAAAAATAAATAAGGAACATCGCAATGCCAATATCAGAGCTATTCTTGCCTATTCTGTTTTTTTTCCGGTGGTAGAAATCGTGCTGGCTTTTTCTATAGGGCTTTTAGTGTGGTGGGGCGCCAATAACGCCTTTAATGCAGGGGTTATAATTTCATTTATTATGTATCTCAATTTATTGTTCAGGCCTTTACGGGTAATAGCCGATAAATTTAATGTGTTGCAAATGGGGATGGTAGCAAGTGAAAGGGTTTTTAAAGTTTTGGAGAATGAAGATTTTATTCCGGTAACAAATAATGAAGTAAATCCCAATATTAAATTAAAAGGCAGGGTGGAGTTTGAAAAGGTGTGGTTTGCATATAATGAAGAACAATATGTTTTAAAAGAGATTTCATTTGTGATTCAACCGGGTGAAACACTTGCAATTGTTGGACATACAGGAAGTGGAAAAACATCTATAATTAGTTTGCTAAACCGTTTATATAATATTCAGAAGGGTAAAATAAAAATTGATGATACTGATATCAGCCAATACAATTTAGATTTTCTGAGAGGCAATATAGCAGTTGTGCTGCAGGATGTTTTTTTGTTCAGCGGATCAATTTATGATAACGTAACGCTTAGAAACCCGAATATTAAAAAAGAAGAAGTTATAGAGGCAGCCAAACTTATTGGCGTTCATAATTTTATTATGCAACTGCCGGGCAACTATGATTATAACGTTATGGAAAGAGGAGCCACCTTGTCACTCGGTCAGAGACAATTATTATCTTTTATACGGGCCTTGTTGTACGATCCTTCTATTTTAATTCTGGATGAAGCTACCTCCTCAATAGATACTGAAAGTGAAATATTAATTCAGCAGGCAATTGATAAATTAATTTATGGAAGAACCTCAATAGTTATTGCTCACCGTCTTTCTACCATAAGAAAAGCTAACAAGATTATGGTTTTAGATAAAGGAGAAATAAAAGAGATGG
>JBBJOK010000112.1:0-8499 GCA_037721545.1 Chitinophagaceae bacterium | reverse complement strand
TGTCTTATATCCATTTTTAGTTGTTTTGCAGACAACCTATTTCAGGACGAGACATTACCGCTGCTGATTGTTCCAATGTCGAGCCCAACTATTGGCAATACCAATGTTGGCTGATGCTATTTACGCATGAGTTCATTTGCAATTCTTCCTGTTCCAATTGGGTTATAGCCTTTGTCTATACATGCTTGGTTAAAAAGTTCTGCGGATAGCCCACTTGCATACATATCTGACGGATGCGATATTTTATACAATTCGACAATTCTCACAAATTTTTCTGTTTTAAAAAGTGATGCAATTTCTTCAACTTCTGCCTTATTTGTAATTGTCTTTAGTTTTTTTAAATTGTCATAGTAGTTGGAGCTAAAATAAGTAAAACCGAACTTATTATCTGTTTTGAAAGTGTCAACGAAATTATTTGTCACATCTTTTTTTGAAAGCCCAAATAATTGTTGAACAAAGCTAATACGGGTTGAGTCAATTCCTCTAAACACTAAAATAGAATAACGGTTGTCTGGAAAACGCTTTGGTAATTGAAGTGTGTCAAGCCTTTCAAGTTTAAATATGAAACTATTATTTTTGCTTTTTAAATCAAGGACTTTATAATGACTTGATGGTGTTTCAAGGCATGGTCTGTTAGAGTAGCACTTGTATTCAAATAGTGTGTCATTACGTTGAGATAATTTTGTTACCTCTCCGTCATTCATTATAAAGTAGTATTCTCCAGTGAAAGTCTGTCCGGTTGTTGAACAACTTGTCAGTGAAATAATTGCCAATAAAAAAAATATCATTTGCATAATGAAGTGTCAATATAGTAGCAGCCAACGTTGAAGTATTTGTGCAGGTGTGGTATTTGAAGCCATTCAGCCCCGAACAAATGACGATTAAAGATAATGCTGTAGATGATAAACTACAAAAGCTTAATAGTAACCATTCAGCCCCGAACAGAAGCAGAATAATTAACTACAGCCGCAGCTGTCAACTTCCTGCCACATTTGCACAAATACGATTGTTAGCTGCCGTATTACCTTTTGAACGTGTAGGTGTATTCATCAATAATCTTAGTGTCGCTTAAAGTATCAAATCCTACCGGAAACTTTGCTCTTTTGCTTTTCAATAAGCCTTTGTTGTCATAGGTAAAGTAGTAGGAAACTACGGTATCACTCACAATGCTTATTAAGCTGCCAAAACTATCATAGGAATATTCGACGTTGCCCTTATTTGTAGGAATATCACCGTTTGGTATTCTCTCCACAACCTTTTGCATTTTGTCTTCTAAATATGTTATTGTCCTGTCGGACATCCATTGTTCAATTTTATCAGAGGAGCCACTGTAAATTCTATCTGTCACATGCACTAACTTACCTGCTTCATCGTATTCATAATCAACAACCCGTCTGCTAAGGGTAATGTATCCATTGTTATAAGGGTGAGCCGTTCTAATTCTGTCACCACTCTTGTTGTAGAAATGTTGGGTAGTTAGTGGTGAATGGGTTGAGTTCTCTTTTATAACCTTTTTCTTGTTATACTCTCTTTTGATAACAAACGTATCAGCCTTGTAATCATTCTCGGGAAGTGTAATTCTCTGGGTCAAATCTCCATACTTGTTGAACTTGAATAAAAACTTTGGTCGCTGATTTCCGTTGCTGTCAATGATGCCTTGCTTTTCTAAAATTCCGTTTTTGTCAAAATAGTAAATGGCAGTTGGCAATTTATTGGTGTCCATGTAACTCGTTTTAGTTACAGCTATTACTTTATGTTTCCTAATGTAATCCTTGCTGTACGTGCCGTCAAAGAAAGCATTTTCATCATTGATTTGTCCGAATGAACAGACTGTGGCAAATAGGAATGATATGAGAATTAGGGTCTTCAAAATATGGCAGCTAACGTTCGGGAATTGCCGAAGGCGGGATATTTTAATGTCCAGCCTGCAACCGAAGTTAAATAGAATTACAAAAGCTGAAAAACATTTTATTGGAGCAGCGAAGTAAGTCAAGCCCGAACCTATGCTGATAGCGAACTGCAGATCATGATATATTCTACCTACCCGCTTTTGGCAATACTATGTTGTATGTGGTTATATCAAAGTCAAGTCTTTACCTCCTCTTTATTTATAAAAGGAATTAGGTCTTCTATTCTATTTACAACTTTTACAATTTTACCGTTCCTGTCAATAAGTAAATGTGTCGGATATTCAGTAATATGCAGTTTATCAATCATAAAACTTTTCGTTTCTGGAATTACAGCATATTTAAATTCTTTTGTCTTTAAGAAGGTTATTAAATCTTGTTTGGAGTCCATTGCCAGACTAATAAATAATATGTCATTTCTGTTTTTATTTTCTTGAACAAGATTATTTAGATCTGGGAATTCTTTTACACATGCTACGCAATGTATAAACCAGCATTTCACTACAACTATCTTTCCTTTAGTTGAAGTATTGTCATAAGTTTTACCATTTAAATCTTTGAAATTATATTTTGGCATTTCAGTTCCTTCCATTTTAAAATGTACCATTTCAGTAGTCGCCATTTGTTTAATAGTGGCTTTAATGCTTTCATCTTTAGAATTGAGTTTAAACAATTTATAAACTGACTTTCCTTGTGATATTTTAATTTTAAAAGCTACCAAGTTGCTATCTATAAGCTTATTCAGAAAAGTTGATTTACTTATTGTTGCCGAATCTGTGTCAAAGCCAATGAAACTTTCAGAAAGTCGAACATTGTAGTAAGTGTAACTATACCAGGTATTGAAGTCTTTGGTGAGAGTTGTCCAGTCAGTCTGAAAAACTTTGTCTGAAGTCCAATCTTTGGTACCTGAATTAACAACTTCATTTTTATTTGTTTCGGGAATTTGCTTAGTCTTACCGCTATTGCATGAAAAAACAGAATAAACAATTAATAATAAAAGTGTCGAAAGGAGTTTGTTCATGAAATACCAAGTTTGAATGAAGGTCGTTTCTAATCACGTACAACGGACAGGGCTTGGCGAAGTACGGGTATTTGAAATTCCTCTGCCCACAACCGATGCTGATTAATGATTGAAAGATGAAGATAATAACAAAAGCTAAATTACTAACGTCAAGCTGGATATGAAGATGATAGATGCAGATAGCTGAAGGTTACAACTGGACATACTCACAACCATAGTTACCACTAGTTATGCCCCACACTAAGCTTCTTTTTTAAATTCTGGTATTTCTTCCCAGAAGGGCAATTGCATATATGGGGGTACAAGCTTTTGAATTTCATCAGCAAGAGGTGTATCCCAAGGAAAAGAATCAAATATGACACTATATAGTGGAGAATGCTTTAGGCTGTGGAAATTAATATAAAATACTCAGGAGAATAAATTGTGGAAATTATTTTAAAATGAATCTAAGTTAATAAAATTCTACTATGCAAAAGAGGATTCAAATACTTATTCTTCTTCTAAGCATTTTCTTTACTCCCTTTTCTCAAGACAACAAGAAAATATTTTATTTAATAATTCCTGAGACACTAGAGGAAGGAAAAATTGATATTTTTAAGTCTGATATGTATTTTAAAGATGCTACCAACTATATATTTACTTTTTTCCGAACCTCACCGCATTCATATCAAGGTGCTGGTATTTTAATAAATGTAGAAAATAAAGTAGAAGAAATAAGTAAAAAATTAAATAAAAAAAAATATTAAGTCCTTATCAATTAATGGATAGTTTAGTTGTTAACAGTCGTTTATTCTTGCGAAGTAATATTATTTACGCAGCTTTTTGTAAAGATCGTAAATGGTTTATACATAAAGCCATGGGCGAATATCTCTATAAAAATTTTGATGGTGATACTGATTGAACAAAAAATCCCTCGCTTGACCCTCACTAGCCTTGATCAAGATGCTTTTCATGCTAAGTTATATCACATGCTTTTGAAGTATAGGTAAAAGCGAAATTGTTACCTGGCAATAACATAGATTTTTTGAAACTCAACGTTTAGCAATTCTTGTAATGTCTATGTAGCTGCCGAAGCAATGATCAGTATCAATTTTCCAATCTAGTTTAACTGCTATTGGAAATTTCGGATTGTCACCTATGGTAAAGTTTGAAGGTAAACTATCAATCAAGAAGTATGTATTTCCATTTGGATTTTGAGCATTGTCAATAGCAATTTTAATCCCGCCACAGCAAGGACACGTCTTTGCGTCGTACCCGATAATCTCTGCATTGCTCATATATTGCTCCTCTTTTTTACAAGAAAAAATTGTCAAAATGAGTATAATTAAAGTAATAGATGCTTTCATTCTCAAAAGTTATTTCAAAATAATTGTCATTTCATTGATGACATTCAAAGTTATACAAACGTTGCATTAAGTTTACTTACAATGATCGAGGCTTGCCACAGGGCTTTTTTTTATAACTGTCAGCCCTCCAAATGCTGCCGAACATAGCCAAACCCTTTTCTAAGCGGTAGTTACTAATTTCTTCTAAAGTAACGCTGGCGGTCAATGCTATTGTAGGGATTATAAAAGCGAGCACTGTCATTGCATAACCAAGGTCTAAAGAACTCTTTTCTTTGTCCCGTCTGTTTGTCTTTTATGATAACTATTGTTGCCGAGTCGAGATGATAGGTTGTGACTTTGAATTCATAATCAATAACATAATTGTCATTTGATTTTAAAATATTGTTTTCGTAATAGTCAACTGTGCCATTCCTATAAAAAGTGTATTTGTAATTTAGCCCTGTTGTTAAGGGTGTTTCTGTGAAAGTTGGATTACCCATCATGCGAACTATTGTATAACTCCAATTGTAAGAGCCTGGCATTAATTGGCGAACATTGTCAATGCTGTTGGTTTTTGTCGAACAATTAATATTAAGTGCAGGTTCCTTTTTACAACTGAAGATAAAAATAACAATAAAAAAGAACAATAAAATAAGTCTCATGATAAGTTGACAATTTTAAATTCAGAAACGTTGCATCGTGCATTCACCGCGAACGGTTAAGGGTTCGCGTTATAACAATAATTGAAAATCGTCCCCGACCCACAGCTTGGATTTGCAAAATGTTGATTGTACTCCCATCAAGGCCCAATTGCACAAAACCTGTATTGTATGCTATATTTCTTACAACGAATGACTAGTAAAATCCTAAATGGTTGATTTGTAAATGTTGTCATCTTGTAATTTTTGTTATTACAAAATTTTCTGAACAACAAGGACAGGGTCCACCCTGAATTGTAGCTTTTACGTCACCGCTAATAGTTACGAGTAATTTATCTATTTGAAAGTCTGCTGTTAAATTGCAAGGAACTAGTTGTCCGTCAATTGTGCCTTGTTCAACGATATAAAAAGTTCCAGCTGGTTGTTGTCTAATTGTTGCGGGTTTATTAATTATTTGTCTATAAGTTATCGCAGTAGGTAAACAGTCGTTTTTCTTACTATCATCTTTTTTGCAAGAGTTTGAAAAAAAACAAATAAGTCCAACAAATAATGGAATAAAAATAGTTTTTTTCATAAGTGTAAAATATGGTCAAAAATATAAGACAATTTAAATACTCAAATTCGATATACCGGACCAAAAACAGTCTGGAGGACATATTCTGGAGAGATAAGCTCCGGTTTTGGTACTCCAAATGGTAATATTTAGGAGTCATACTTTTAACCTTTTAAGTACTTTCATGTTCCGCAACTGTAAATAGACATTTGCAATCGAAGAAAGAGATTCAATTCTCTTCTTTTATTAGAATAACAAAGATGCAATATTATTTTTTATAATTAATTTCGGTCGATATAATAGTTTTATGATGCGATACAAATTGCTAATGGTTTTATGTGTTTTTCTAACAAAGGCCAGTTTATGCCAACTGCCATCTGAATATATATTTAATAATACATCAAGGAATATGAATAGTGAATTGGCTATGAAAAAAAACAAAATTGGGATAGAAATAACCACGTCTGTACTGCAAGCAAAAATTACCAGGGAACAAGGAAATTACAGGTTACGTTCACACCTTCAGTCAGCTTATAGTATCGGTATAAATGATATATACAGTATAAATCAAGGATTATCCATATCATCAGGGTTTCATTTTGTTATTGGTATAAGAAATTTCTTTGCTAACATTCCTGATAATGACATACCAGGATACCCGAGTGAGCCCCCTGTAATTGAAGATAAAGATTCTTGGGCTGCCATTAGAATACCCATATTGATTGAAAAAAAGATAAAGATTAAAAAAGTAAAAACATTTGTTTTAAAGATGGGAGTGAATATTAAATACAGTGGCTTTATGCAGGATATATTAATTGGGACCCGAGTAACAACTTCAAACCAAACTTTTGATATTTTCAATGTAGAGTTATTACAAAGAAACAACGATAAACCCTGGGTAACTTTTTTGGCAGGAGTATCTAAGCTATTCGTTTTAGGTAATAAGAATATATTAACAGTGGGTTTGCAGGCAGATATCAGCACCACTTATTTTATTAAGGGTAACTATATTATTACTATACCTAATCAACCAAATACTTCGGGTACGTATAAAATAAGCGGCACTTCTTTAGGATTGGCTGTGCAATACATTTTAACAGGTGCTAATAAACGTTTGGTTCGAAACTATCAAAAAAATATTCGATAACAACATACCTGAAGAATGCTTTATAAATATTATAAATTTTTTCCAGTTTTTTTATTCCTTTTTTTGTTTATTAATGTTAATGCTCAACAAAAGAGGCTGAACCGGGAGAATTTCTTAACTGATTTTGTCTTCAGTGGTAATCACCTTCAATTTAATTTTTCAACATTATCTGTACTAAAAGCAAGGTTAAAGAATGAAACCGGCAACTACCCTGTTACAACAAAAAATGCCCTCGGTTTATTGTTAGGTTTTAAATACCAGATAAATTATAATAATGAATACAGCCTTATCACCGGCATTGATGCGGTGATAGCAGGACGAAATTTTATTACTTCATTTAATAAAAATGATTTTTCTCCACCCTTAGTAGAGGATTATAAAATAAATGGAAGAAGTTCATATACCGGTGACTTAATTGTCAATCTTCCCATTTTGGTGGAAAAAAGATGGTTATACGCTAAAACAAATTATTTTTTTGCAGATGCAGGCGTTTGCCTGAATGTAGGTCCCGGGGTAGACTTAGATTTTTTTTTCATACTGCTAATGAATACGAATAATGGTTTTTATAAGGCCGGAGGAGTGGATGTAGATGCTAATAACGACGCAAAACCCTGGATAAGTTTCCCGTTTACCGCCGGGCATGGATGGCTCTTTAAAAACAATAATTTATTTCAATTATCCATTAGCGCTAATATCTCTTTTACCAAATATGTAAACGGAACATACTACATTGATATCCCCGGAAGGCCTTTAACAAAAGGAATGTACAGTTCAACTGGTTCTTTCATTGGTTTGTCAATGAGTTATATTTTTACCAGTGCCAACTATCGCATCAGGAAAGAGTATGAGAAACAAGAGCGGTAACTTATATGAAAAGTAAAAATATTTGGTAGTGTTAATATTCCTTCCTGAGCCGTGTCTCTCCGCATAGTTGTTAGTAGGGCAACGTCCTGCTGCCGTAATGCCAAACATATTGTTAGCGGCTGCTTATTTTACTTTTTAGTTTAATTCTGATTGGGATTTGAATACCTAATTGCCATGTAGACCCTTTTGATTCGACTACGTTATCATATACTATATTGTCAGTTAAATTATGATATGCTAAATTGAAGCTACCCCCACGTGCTAAGCTCTGCCAATAGCTAATATCAAAACTGATTAACTCTTTATTTTTTATTTTACTTCTAAGATTCAAATTTAATTTTAATGGAATCATGAATGCTAATTTACCCTTATCAATGTTAAAATATGGGAATTTACTTTCTCTTATTTCCCATTTTTTTCCCATTGAATTTATATTTGTACCTCTAAAATTACCACTATCTGAGTATGGTCTAATCGAAGCTACAGTTGCCCCATAAGCAAATTTTATGTCAAGTGCCTTTTTTTTAGTAATGTTAAGTTTAGCTAGTCTATTTATAAACCCAATATCAAAAATAGTAATGTCACTTGAAGCAGATTTAGAATAACCTCCTGTATAAAATGAAGATGTTGCTCTTTGTCTATAGAAGGGGTCAATAGTTGCGTAGTCTGTATATTTTACAGAATAACCTAAAGGCAAAACACCAATGTTTAAAAAATACCCGTTCCCATTCGATTTGATATATTCTAAACGAAGGCCTGGCAAAATAACAGCTTGTAGATGATTGTTGTTAATTTTATTATAAGGAAGATAATCTTGTCGTATCGTATTTGTTAATCCGAATTCGAAATTTAATTGTGGTTTTAAGTAAAGATGTTGACTGCAAACAACCAATGATGAAAATAAAAATACTGTCAGATTGAATATTGTTTTGAACATATGGGTATTATTAATTAGGGTTTCTATTATTTGAAGTATATTGATAAATTGGAGGTTCATTTAAGTAGTCGCTAACGTTCGAGTAT
>JBBJOK010000111.1:5432-8550 GCA_037721545.1 Chitinophagaceae bacterium | reverse complement strand
GCAGCTCCGGAAACAAAACCAGAAGCATAAAATATAATTTTTAATAAACCATCCGGCGGATTCCGATCCCGATAAATATCGGAACGGAGATAAGAAGTCGGAAAAAAAACAACAACATGTCAACAGTAAAAAAACTAGCTGAAAACTTAGTAGGCTTAACAGTAAAAGAAGTTCAGGAATTAGCTGAATTCTTAAAATCAGAATATGGAATTGAACCCGCAGCAGTTTCAGTTGCCGCAGGACCAAGCGATGGCGGGGGCGCAGCAGCAGTAGAAGAGAAAACATCTTTCAATGTAATTCTTAAAGCTCCCGGTGCTAATAAATTAGGCATCGTTAAAATTGTTAAAGAAATAACAGGACTGGGATTAAAAGAAGCAAAAGACCTGGTTGATGGCGCTCCAAAAGCAATTAAAGAAGGCGTTGATAAAGCAACTTCTGAAGAGATCAAGAACAAGCTTACAGAAGCTGGGGCTGACGTGGAAATTCAATAATTATTATAAAGAAGCTTTAAAAGCCGGGGAGAAATCTCTGGCTTTTATACGTTAAAGAAATACGACTGATTTTAAGGGATTATACGAAAAAATGATCAAATTGATTCCACTTGTGGAATCTACATTATTTTTTTGAATAAATTCCCTTACTTTTGCACTCCTTTAATTTTGGATTAGTCGGCTTTATGCCTCTTTTGATCCGGTTATGGGTGCTTCCACACTTTAAAAAGTTTTAACTACAATATGGCTTCAACTAAAGTAGCTCCTGCCAAAAGAATCAACTTCGGAAAAATTGAACATCTTGCAGAGACTCCCGATTTGCTTGGAATTCAAATCCAGTCATTTAAAGATTTTTTTCAATTAGAAACCACTCCAGACAAAAGAAATGTTGAGGGTTTATTCCGTGTGTTTAAGGAAAATTTCCCTATCACAGATACCCGAAATATTTTTGTTTTGGAATTTCTTGATTATTTCGTTGATCCTCCACGTTACACAATTGAAGAGTGTATTGAAAGAGGATTAACTTATGCTGTTCCGCTAAAAGCTAAACTTCGCCTGAGCTGTAATGATGAAGAGCACGTGGATTTTCAAACAATTGTTCAGGATGTTTTCTTAGGAAATATTCCTTACATGACGCCACGTGGTACTTTCGTTATCAATGGTGCTGAGAGGGTTGTTGTTTCTCAACTACATCGTTCACCCGGTGTATTTTTTGGACAGTCAGTTCATCCCAACGGTACAAAAATTTATTCTGCAAGAGTAATCCCTTTTAAAGGTGCCTGGATGGAATTTGCAACAGACATCAACAATGTGATGTATGCATATATTGATCGTAAAAAGAAATTTCCTGTAACAACTCTATTGCGTTCTATTGGTTATGAAACTGATAAAGACATTCTGGAATTATTCGGAATGGCTGTAGAAGTTAAAGCAGATAAAAAAACATTAAATACTAATATCGGTAAAAGATTAGCAGCCCGTGTTCTTCGTAGCTGGGTAGAAGATTTTGTTGATGAGGATACCGGTGAAGTGGTGAGCTTGGAAAGAAATGAAATCGTTCTTGAAAGAGATACAATATTGGATGAGGAGAATGTTGCAATGATTCTTGAATTGAATGTAAAAAGTGTTTTCATCCAAAGAGAAGAGGTGAGTGGAGATTATGCAATCATCTACAATACTTTAAATAAAGATACTTCTAACAGTGAGATTGAAGCGGTGCAGCACATTTATCGTCAATTACGTGGCGCTGATGCACCTGATGATGAAACTGCAAGAGGTATTATTGATAAATTATTCTTTAGTGATAAGCGTTACGATCTGGGCGAAGTAGGTCGTTATAAGATCAACAGAAAACTGGGTTTAAATTATCCTATTGAGAAAAAAACATTAACCAAAGAAGATATCATTTCTATCATAAAATACCTGGTGTTGTTAACCAATGCTAAAAGTGAGATTGATGATATTGACCATTTGAGCAATCGTCGTGTTAGAACAGTGGGTGAGCAGTTATATGCTCAATTTGGTGTTGGCCTTGCCCGTATGGCACGTACTATTCGTGAGAGAATGAACGTTCGTGATAACGAAGTATTTACTCCTGTTGATTTGATCAATGCAAGAACATTATCATCAGTTATTAATTCATTTTTTGGTACATCTCAGTTATCACAGTTCTTAGACCAGACGAATCCATT
Source organism: Chitinophagaceae bacterium (assembly GCA_037721545.1). Lineage (GTDB taxonomy): Bacteria > Bacteroidota > Bacteroidia > Chitinophagales > Chitinophagaceae > Ginsengibacter. The sequence continues at coordinate 6,368 of JBBJOK010000111.1, read as the reverse complement.
GTCAGAGATAACGCATAAGCGTCGTATCTCAGCCCTTGGGCCCGGTGGTTTAAGCAGAGAAAGAGCTGGTTTTGAAGTTCGTGACGTACATTATTCTCACTATGGCCGTCTTTGTACTATTGAAACTCCTGAAGGTCCTAACATTGGTTTGATATCTACACTATGTGTGCATGCTAAGATTAATGAAATGGGCTTTATTGAAACCCCTTACCATAAAGTAAATGATGGTAAAGTGGATATGAAAAAAGTCACCTTCTTGAGCGCTGAAGAAGAAGACACTAAAAAAATAGCCCAGGCAAACGTTGGTATAGATGATAAAGGAAATTTTGTAGAAGAAAAAGTAAAATCACGCCAAACAGGAGACTTTCCGATATTAGATAAAGGTGAAGTTGAATACATGGATGTTGCGCCAAATCAAATTGTTGGTTTAAGTGCTTCATTAATTCCTTTTCTTGAGCATGATGATGCTAACCGTGCGTTGATGGGTTCAAACATGCAACGCCAGGCAGTTCCATTGATCCGCCCTGAAGTTCCGATTGTTGGTACCGGTCTCGAAGGAAAAGCTGCCCGTGATGCAAGGATTCAGATTCATGCTGATGGTGATGGAGTTGTAGAGTATGTTGATGCTAATGAAATTCATGTTCGTTATAACAGGAATCAAACTCAAAAATTAATAAGCTTTGATGAAGATCTTATCATTTACAAGCTTACCAAATTTATAAAAACCAACCAGGCAACCTGTATCAATCTTCGTCCTGCAGTTAAAAAAGGACAGACAGTAAAAGAAGGTGATTTCTTAACTGAAGGTTATGCAACAAAAGATGGTGAGTTAGCATTGGGCCGTAATCTTAAAGTTGCATTTATGCCATGGAAGGGTTACAATTTTGAAGATGCAATTGTGATAAGTGAGAAAGTTGTAAAAGATGATTGGTTCAC
>JBBJOK010000111.1:0-5332 GCA_037721545.1 Chitinophagaceae bacterium | reverse complement strand
ATTAAGTATAACGAAGAATTAGGAAGATATAAAAGAGAGAAATTCAATATTTCAATTGGTGATGAGTTACCTGCCGGCGTTTTGAAACTTGCAAAGGTATATCTCGCAGTTAAGCGTAAACTTAAAGTGGGAGATAAGATGGCAGGTCGCCACGGAAATAAAGGTATTGTGGCAAAAATTGTTCGCCAGGAAGATATGCCTTTCCTTGAAGATGGAACGCCTGTTGATATTGTTCTAAACCCACTGGGTGTACCTAGTCGTATGAACCTTGGGCAGATCTATGAAACCGTTCTTGGTTGGGCTGGTGAAAAATTAGATTGTCGTTTTGCAACTCCAATTTTCGATGGTGCTTCTGTTGATGAAATTGCAGAACAGGTAGCGAAAGCAGGTCTTCCATTATTCGGTCATACTTATTTATATGATGGAGAAACGGGTGATCGTTTTGATCAGAAAGCAACCGTGGGAATTATCTATGTGATTAAACTTCATCACATGGTTGATGATAAGATGCATGCACGTTCAATCGGGCCATACAGTTTGATTACGCAACAACCTTTGGGTGGTAAGGCACAATTTGGTGGACAAAGATTTGGTGAGATGGAAGTATGGGCGCTTGAAGCTTACGGTGCATCAAATATTCTACAGGAATTGCTGACATTAAAATCAGATGATATTATCGGAAGAGCAAAAACATATGAGGCCATTGTTAAAGGTGATAATATTCCAAAGCCAGGTGTCCCTGAATCATTTAATGTATTGGTTCATGAATTAAGAGGATTGGGATTGGATTTAAAGTTTGAATAAAAGCCCCCTCTAAATCTCCCCCCAAAGGGGAGACTTGCTAACTCACAAAAGCCGTTTGCAAAAATTGAAAAAAGTTAAAAACAATTAGTCTTCAAAGTTCCCTCTATGGGAGGGGATTTAGGGGAGGCTTAAAAGCTAAAAATAAATATGCAAAAAAAAGAAAATCGTCCACGTCCAACGTTTTCTCAAATTACAATTGGTTTGGCTTCGCCAGATTCTATTTTAGAAAGAAGTTATGGCGAAGTTTTAAAGCCAGAAACTATTAACTACCGTACTTACAAGCCTGAAAGAGATGGTTTGTTTTGCGAAAGGATTTTTGGCCCCGTAAAAGATTATGAGTGTGCTTGCGGTAAGTATAAACGTATCCGTTACAAGGGTATAGTTTGCGATCGTTGTGGTGTAGAGGTTACTGAGAAAAAAGTTCGTCGGGAAAGAATGGGTCATATTAAATTAGTTGTACCTGTTGTTCATATCTGGTATTTTAAATCACTTCCAAATAAGATTGGTTATTTATTGGGAATGAGCTCTAAGAAGTTAGAGACCATTGTTTATTATGAAAGATTTGTAGTGATACAATCGGGTATCCGTGCTGATAAAGGACAAAATTATTCTGATCTTTTAACGGAAGAGGAATACCTGGATATTTTGGATACACTTCCAAAAGATAATCAGCAATTGCCTGATGAAGATCCCGATAAATTTATTGCAAAGATGGGTGCAGAAGCGGTGCATGATATGTTGCAAAGAATAGATCTTGATCAATTGTCATTTGATCTGCGCAATGCAGCTGCAACTGAAACTTCACAGCAACGTAAAGCAGATGCTTTAAAGCGTTTGTCTGTAGTAGAAAGTTTCCGGGATGCTAATACAAGAATTAATAATCGTCCTGAGTGGATGGTAATGCAATACATTCCTGTTATTCCACCTGAACTTCGTCCATTGGTTCCATTGGATGGTGGCCGTTTCGCATCATCAGATCTTAATGATTTATATCGTCGTGTTATCATCCGTAACAATCGTTTAAAAAGACTTTTGGAAATTAAAGCGCCTGAAGTAATTCTTAGGAATGAAAAAAGAATGCTGCAGGAAGCTATTGATTCATTATTTGATAATTCACGTAAATCTAATGCGGTAAAAGCAGAAGGCGGTCGTGCATTAAAATCTTTGAGTGATGTGTTGAAAGGTAAGCAGGGGCGTTTCCGTCAAAACCTTTTAGGAAAGCGTGTTGATTATTCAGGTCGTTCTGTAATTGTTGTTGGTCCGGAATTAAAAATGCATGAATGTGGCTTGCCGAAAGATATGGCTGCTGAATTGTTTAAACCATTTATAATCCGCAAACTTATTGAAAGAGGTATTGTAAAAACAGTAAAGAGTGCAAGAAAATTAGTTGATAAAAAAGAAGCTATCATTTGGGATATTCTTGAAAATATTTTGAAAGGGCATCCTGTAATGTTGAACAGGGCCCCAACGTTACACCGCTTGTCTATACAGGCTTTCCAACCAAAGTTGATTGAAGGTAAAGCAATACAATTGCATCCCTTGGTAACAACAGCATTTAACGCGGATTTTGATGGTGATCAGATGGCTGTTCACGTTCCGTTAAGTCATGCTGCAGTTTTGGAAGCACAGGTATTAATGCTTTCTTCTCATAATATTTTGAATCCTCAAAATGGTACGCCCATTACACTTCCTTCTCAGGATATGGTATTGGGATTGTATTATATCACCAAAGGAAGAAAGTCTACTCCCGAATTAAAAGTGAAAGGAGAAGGCAAATCATTTTATTCTCCTGAGGAAGTTATTATCGCTTACAACGAACAGCAAATTGATCTTCACGCAAATGTGAAAGTGAAAGTAGAGGTTCGTAATGATGACGGTACTTTTCAAAAGAAACTTTTAGAAACTACAGTTGGCCGCGTAATATTTAACCAGCATGTACCAAAAGGTGCAGGTTATATTAATGCACTGCTTACTAAAAAAGCTTTAAGAGAAATTATTGGAGACATTATCAAATGGACAAACATTCCTGCCACTGCTAAATTTTTGGATGATATAAAAACACTTGGATTCCGGATGGCATTCAGAGGTGGATTATCATTTAATATTAATGATCTTATCATACCTGATACTAAGCAGGATATGATCGATAATGCAACGGGAGAAGTTGATGAAGTTTGGGATAACTATAATTCAGGTTTAATTACAAACAACGAGCGGTACAATGGTATCATTGATATATGGAGCCGTGTAGATACTCGCCTTACTGAAACTTTGATCAGGGAGTTGGCAGCAGATAAACAAGGATTCAACTCCGTTTATATGATGCTTGATTCAGGTGCAAGAGGTTCTAAACAACAGATCAAACAGTTAGCCGGTATAAGAGGTTTGATGGCTAAACCGCGTAAGTCAGGTAGTTCTGGAAGTGAGATCATTGAAAATCCAATTCTTTCCAATTTTAAAGATGGTTTGAACGTATTAGAATATTTTATTTCTACGCATGGTGCCCGTAAAGGTCTCGCTGATACAGCCTTAAAAACTGCGGATGCCGGTTACCTTACAAGAAGATTGGTTGACGTTGCACAGGATGTTGTTATTCTTGATGAAGATTGTGGAACACTAAGAGGCATAGCAACTTCTGCATTAAAAGATAATGAAGATATTATTGAACCATTGTTGGATAGAATTGTGGGAAGAACATCTTTACACAATGTTTTTAATCCTTTAACGGATGAATTAATCGCAGAGGCGGGGATTGAAATTACTGATGAAATAGCGATGAAGATTGATGATGCCGGTGTTGAAAATGTTGAGATTCGCTCTGTGTTAACTTGCGAAGCTAAGAGAGGTGTTTGTGTAAAATGCTATGGTAAAAATCTGGCGTCAGGTTACACAGCTCAGCGTGGTGATGCAGTAGGAATCATTGCTGCACAATCAATCGGTGAGCCGGGAACACAGTTAACCTTACGTACATTCCACGTTGGTGGTGTGGCAGGTTCTGCATCTGTTGAATCAACATTGCTTGCAAAGTTTGATGGCACTGTTCAGTTTGATGGATTAAGAACAGTTGAAGCCCTTGGAAAAAACCTTGAAAACGTTAGCAACGATAAAGCAAAAGTAAAAATTGTAATTGGCCGTACGGGTGAAGTAAGAATTATGGATGTGAAGAATGATCGTTTATTGATCACCAATAACGTTCCCTACGGTGCTACTTTAAATGTAAAAGACGGACAGAAAGTAAATAAAGGTGATGTGATCTGCACGTGGGATCCATTCAATAATGTTATCGTTTCTGAAATTGATGGTAATGTAAAATTTGAGCATATTGTAGAAGGTATCACCTATCGTGAGGAAGCAGATGAGCAAACCGGACATAGAGAAAAAGTGGTTATCGAAACAAAAGATAAAGCACGTATTCCATCATTGATAATTGAAAATAAAAAAGAAAGTAAAGGTTACAACTTACCGGTTGGTTCACACATTATAATGGAAGAAGAAGAAGAGGTTAAAGCGGGGCAGGTAGTTGTGAAAATTCCACGTGTATTGGGTAAACTCAGGGATATCACTGGTGGTTTACCAAGAGTAACAGAATTATTCGAAGCAAGAAATCCGGGTAACCCTGCGGTGGTTTCTGAGATTGATGGTGTAGTTTCTTTCGGTAATATTAAGCGTGGTAACAGAGAAATTATTGTAGAAGCAAGAGACGGCGTTATCAAAAAATATCTTGTTCCATTAACTCGCCAGATACTTGCGCAGGATGGTGACTTTATTAAAGCAGGTGTTGCTTTGAGCGACGGGCAAATTGCTCCTGCAGATATTTTGTCTATCAAAGGTCCTTTTGCAGTACAGGAATATGTCGTAAACGAGATACAGGAAGTTTACCGTTTACAGGGCGTAAAAATTAATGATAAGCATATTGAAGTTATTGTTAGGCAGATGATGCGTAAAGTAACTATTGAAGATGCAGGTGATACAAAATTCCTTGAGGGAGATACTGAAGATCGCTATGATTTTAATGTTGAGAACGACTGGATCTTTGATAAAAAAGTTGTAGTGGAAGCAGGAGATTCTGCAAAGATGAAACCCGGACAAATTGTTACACTTCGTGAAGTAAGAGAAGAAAATTCTGTACTTCGTCGGGCTGATAAAAAAATCACTGAGTTCCGTGATGCAAGACCGGCAACATCTTCACCGTTGTTGTTGGGTATTACAAAAGCTTCATTGGGTACACATAGCTGGATATCCGCTGCATCGTTCCAGGAAACAACCAAGGTATTATCATCTGCTGCCATACAGGGTAAAACAGATGAGATGATGGGCTTGAAGGAGAATGTTATTACTGGTCATCCAATTCCGGCTGGTACAGGTATGCGTGATTTTGATAACATGATCGTTGGCAGTAAGGAAGAGTATGAATTGCTGATGACATCAAAAGAAGCGATGACATTTGATGAAGAAGAATAGACCGATGATTTTGTAATGATATAAATGATTCTAATGATAAGGAGTAAGAGAAATCTTGCTCCTTTTT
>JBBJOK010000110.1:1645-8610 GCA_037721545.1 Chitinophagaceae bacterium | reverse complement strand
CTCAGATCAGTGTAATGAAGAAAGGCATCTTTTTCAAAACCTACATCAATAAATGCAGCATTTAATCCTGGTATAAGTTTTTTTACCTTACCCAAATAGAGGTCACCCACAGCAAAGCTGGCACCCGCTTTTTCATTGTGCAGCTCAACCAGTCTTTTATCCTCTAACAGGGCAATTTCTACTGCCTGAGGGGCAGAATTTATAATTAATTCCTTATTCAAATTAATTCTTTTAAAAAGAATGCCTTTAACGCATGGAAGGAAAACCCGAACGTAGCCGAATGCCGGCTTAGGTTTTAAAGAAATGAATTATTTCTTTTTATGACGATTCTTTCTTAAACGCTTTTTGCGTTTATGGGTAGCAATTTTATGACGTTTTCTCTTTTTACCACAAGGCATAATTCAATTTTTTAATAATTATTTTTTAATTTTTTATAGCAATGCTTTAATCCTCAAATCAACTTCCCGGCTGTAAGCAGGATTATTTACCAGTTTTTTGCTGTACTCATACCACTTAACAGCATTTTTTTTATCACCACTTTCCGCATATACATCAGCCAACCAGGATATTGCTTCTAAATTTCCGGGTTCTGCTGCTACAACTTTATTTAACCGGATGATAGCTTTATCATATTGTTTTGAAACAACCCCCCCAATACCTAGGAGCATTTGCGCCTTCATATTATTGGAATCCCTTTCAACTACTTTTATCAACTCCTGAACACCCTTCATTGTTTCGGCTGCATTACCTGCCATTCCCTTGCCGTACACGTAGCAACTTCCTAATCCAATTCTCAACTCGTCGTTACCGGGATTTATTATAATGGCCTTTTCAAAAAGAACTATTGCTGTTTCCGCTTCCCATGCTTTAATTACCTCGTTTTCCTCCCTTCGCATACTGTCTAAAATCAAGCGGGCAGCAAAGGTGAGGCTTTTTTCCGAATTATCCAACTTAGAAGCTTCGCTAAGATAGTAGGCGTACGGCACGAAAGCTTTTACCGAATCTTTCCAAAAATTAGCCAGATGGATAAAATTGTTGTGTGATTGTAGCTTAACATCTCCCCTTGTAATGCTGTTTTCCAGGTTTGTTACGTATAAAAGCTGGGAAGAGGTTAAGCTTTGTTTAGCCCGCTGAATAGAATCGTTAATACTAAATGCAGCGGCTGTATGCTCAGTATGCGGAAAGTTGCTCTTTTGAGATTCAATTCTGCCAAATAAAAATAGGCTGAACAATAAAAGTAGGCCGCCGATGGTTAAGATAATTTGTTGTTTCACGAATTAATTTAGGGTAGCAAAGGTACTTACTCCTGCTCTTTTCTCCCCTCATTTTTATCTTTAATATCCTGAACAAATTCTTTGGCGGGTTTAAAGGCGGGTATATAATGTTCCGGAATATTTACTGCTACATTCTTTTTGATGTTTCTACCTATTTTAGCGGCTCTTTTTTTGGTAATAAAACTACCAAAACCACGGATGTAAATATTTTCTCCTTTGGCAAGAGATTCTTTTACTTCTTTAAACATGGTTTCCAGTGTAACTAACACATCAACCTTGGGTATGCCTGTTTTATCAGAAATTTGATTAATTAGATCTGCTTTTCTCATTTTTGATGATTACTTTGGGTTAAAAGAATTGGGGTCAATACAAATTTAATAATCTTATTCAAAAATCCCTAACTCATTGAGAATTAATTTATAATTGAAATTGCAAGGATTTAAAATTTGTAAGAGAGATACAATCATACTATTATGATTTTCAAAGCTATTGAATATTGAAAAAGAAGTTTTTTACAAAAGAATTACTGAGATGGAATAAATTGGACAATGACAGGGTTATGCCATGGAAGTATGAGAAAAACCCATATAAAATATGGATAAGCGAAATTATTTTACAACAAACAAGGGTAAACCAAGGCCTAAATTATTATAACAGGTTTATTGCCAAATACCCTGCAGTTAAAAATATTGCATCAGCTACCGAAGAAGAAGTTTTTAAAATGTGGGAAGGATTGGGTTATTATACACGGTGCAAAAATATTATAACAACAGCAAAGTATATTTCAAAGGAATTAAAGGGAAAATTCCCCACAGATTATGAAAGTATTTTACAGTTGAAAGGCATTGGAAGTTATACTGCAGCTGCCATTGCATCTTTTGCATACAACTTGCCTTATGCAGTTTTGGATGGTAATGTTTTCAGGGTTTTATCAAGATATTTTGGAATAAAAATTCCTATTGATAATCCCCAGGGGAAAAAATATTTTTCAACATTGGCTTTTGAAGTAATGGATAAAAAAAATCCGGGAATTCACAATCAATCTATAATGGATTTTGGTGCAACCATTTGTAAGCCGTTGCCATTATGTGAAATATGCCCCCTTACAAGCAGGTGTGTAGCTTATTTGCAAGGTTTTCAACTGGAAGTGCCTGTAAAAGAAAAGAAAATCATTAAAAAATCCCGTTGGTTGTATTATTTAGTAGTTAATTACAAAAACCAAATTTATGTAAGAAAAAGAGAACACAGAGATATCTGGCAAAACCTCTATGAATTTATACTCATCGAACAGTCCAAACCTTTTAGTATAAAACAGTTGCTTGTATCTCAAGATTTCAAGTCGAATTTTAAAGGAAAAACATTTGTAATAAGCAGTGCATCACCGGTATATAAGCAACAGCTTACCCATCAAACCATAAATGGGCAATTTATAAATATTACAGTGCAAACACCCTTAGATATAAATTATTATCAATTAGTATCTCCAGAAAAGCTGAAAGAGCTTCCTTTCCCAAAATTTATCACTACCTATTTGAAAGATTAAAATGTATCTTTAAATTTGAGTTAGTCAAAATAAAACAGCGTAAAAAAGTTCAATTTAAATTTCTTTTATCTCTGTAATATTTTGGCAAAAAGAATAATATATGCGAGGTGTAAACAGGGTTATGTTAATTGGAAATTTGGGCAAAGACCCGGAACTGCAATTTTTGGAGGGTAATATTGCCGTAGCAAAATTTTCATTGGCAACTACCGAAAGCTATAAAGATAAAAATGGCAAGCTAATGTCGCAAACAGAGTGGCACACAATCGTACTTTGGAGAGGGCTTGCAGAACTGGCACAAAAATATTTACACAAAGGCAGTCTTGTATATATTGAAGGCAGATTAAAAACACGTAGCTGGGAAGACAAAGAACATAATAAAAAGTTTGCAACAGAAGTGGTAGGAGATAATTTAATAATGTTAGATAAGCGTTCAGAAGGCACACATCACGGAGGTGGCGAAATTGAGGGAATGCATGGGCCCGATACTGATATGCCTCCGTCATTATCAGATGATAGTTCAGAAAAGTTACCTTTTTAATAAGCTAATGCTAACACTTTCCTTCACGTTTCATGAATGTATTTTTAATTAAAATTTTTTGTTTTGGATTATCATTCGGCGGTGTTAACTTATAAATTATTTGCCCCTCTTTATTTAGTAATCACGCCTGCGGCCACCACCATTCTTATATTTACCGCACTTATTCTTGTTTTAATTTCTTTTTTAATTGCAGGTTCCGAAGTTGCATTTTTTTCTCTTAGTTATAAGGATATTAATATGCTTAAAACTAAGCGGCGTCCTTCGTACAGAAGGATTGTCACCTTGCTAGAAACCCCGAAAACTTTATTGGCATCAATGCTGATAACAAACATCTTTGTAAACATTGGGATCATTTTAATTTCCAACCTTTTAATGCAGAGTTGGATGGATACGCTTCAAATGCACTTTGTTATTGAATTCATTATAAAAGTGCTGGTAGTAACTTCTTTACTGGTTTTATTTTGCGAGGTTTTGCCAAAAGTTTGGGCTACCCATCATAATATTTGGTTTGCCTCCTCTGCTTCTTTAATCATAGAAATATTCAACAGCATTTTTTATCGGGTAAGCTCCCGCCTGGTGAAACTTAGTGATAAAATTGAGGTTAAATTTAACTCGGGTTCAACTGGAATGGACAATCAGCAGTTGGATTATGCTATTGACATGCTGCCGGACCATGAGGCAACAACAGAAGAGAAGCAGATTTTAAAAGGTATCCGAAAATTTGGTAACACTACGGTTAAGCAAACTATGCTTACGAGATTGGATGTAAGCGGAATAGATTACACAAGCTCCTTTAAATCTGTTATTAATAAAGTGGAAGAGATGCATTACTCCAGGTTGCCTGTTTTTAAAAATAACCTTGATGAAATAGTTGGCATTTTGCACACGAAAGATTTGTTGCCCTTTTTAACTGAACCGCCCGATTATGATTGGCATTCATTAATGCGTCCGGTATTTTATGTTCATGAACAAAAATTAATTGAAGACCTGCTGCAGGAATTTAGAAATAAGCGCATGCACTTTGCAGTAGTGGTTGATGAGTTTGGAGGAACATCCGGAATTGTAACCCTGGAAGATATAATGGAAGAGATTATCGGTGATATTCATGATGAATTTGATGATGAAATCAGCGGAAATAAAAAAATAGATGACTTCACTTACATATTTGAAGGTAAAACTATGATTAACGATGTTTGCAAAGCACTGCATTTTCCAATTGAAATTTTTGATAAAGTAAGAGGTGACAGTGATTCTCTGGCAGGATTGGTTTTAGAAATCGCAGGAGAATTTCCCCAAATAAATGAAGAAGTGGTTTGTGATAATTTTACTTTCGTTCCTATGGAAATAAATAAAAACAGGATAGAAAAAGTAAAGGTTCAGATAAAAAAGTTTGAAGCAAATAAGCAATAAGTACGTGTAATAAGCATTCAAAAAAATGAAAAAATATTTTAGTAAGCAATACATTCTTATTGCTTATTGCTTTATTGTTCTTGTAGTTTTTTTAAGCAGTTGTAACTCTACCTATACATCAAAGCCCAAAGCATATTTTAAGGTAGATTTTCCCGAAAGAAAATATATAAAATTTGAGAAGGAAGGTTTTCCATATACATTTGAATACCCTGTTTACGCTAATATTATTAAAGACAGTACATACTTTGACAGCACACCTGATAATCCTTTTTGGGTAAATGTAGATTTTCCGGCATTTCATGGAAAAATCTTTATCAGCTACAAAACAATCGGTGGCAAATCTGTATATAAAATAAAAAAAGCCAATAGCTATAAGGATTCGATGGGCATAAATACTTTTCAAAATTTGTTGAACGATTCATACAAGCTGACTTTTAAAAATGAAGTAAAGGCATATTCTATTGAGGACAGTGTAATGCATACACCAAATAATATTACCGGTATTTTTTTTAGAGTAGGCGGAAGTGTGGCTACATCAAAACAATTTCTTGTAACCGATACAGTTAAGCATTTTTTACGGGGAGCATTATATTTTGATGCAACGCCAAATGAAGATTCATTGGCGCCTGTTAATGCCTTTTTACAGGAAGACCTGAAACATCTGATTAATACTTTGCAATGGAAATAACGAATTGCCAATTATCGCCTCAACTAACATCCAACATCTCTATATCTACATCCTTATCTTTGCTGTAATGATAGCTATTGATAATGTTCTTATAAGCAATCAGGTGGTTGAAGAACACTTTGTTTGCGATCTTACTATATGCAAAGGTGGCTGTTGTGTTGATGGTGATGCCGGCGCTCCTCTTGCAGATAATGAACTTAAAGAAATCAATGAAGCATATGATAAAGTACTGCCTTATCTAACTGATGAATCAAAAAAAGAATTAGAAAGACAAGGCAATTATGTTTATGATAAAGAATTCGGGTGGGTAACGCCAACGTTAAACTCAGGTATTTGTGCATATGGAATTATTGACGAAAAGGGTATTGTAAAATGTGGTATTGAACAGGCTTTTAACGATAAAAAAACATCCTGGAAAAAACCTATCAGTTGTCATTTGTTTCCTATCCGCACCAAAATGAGCCGGAATGGTAAAACCGAATATGTGAATTTTGAACCGAGAGAAGATCTGTGCAAAGGAGGCTGCTCCCTGGGAAAAAAATTAAGAGTGCCCACCTATGTTTTTTTAAAAGATGCGCTGATTAGAAAATTCGGCGAAGAATTTTATGAGGCATTATGTGCATCTGCTCAACATCAAAAATTAACTGCTGGATAAAAATTATGAGAAAACAATTTTCGATATTATTCTGTTTTACCATTTTCATTTTAGTCATCTGCGGATCCTGTTCAGTCAACCAGGCTAAAATTGATAACGATCTTAAAAAATATTTTGATTCTGCCAATGTGGATGGTTGCTTTACGATGGCTAACAACCAAACCGGTGCAGTTACAGTTTATAATATGAAGCTTGATACACAAAGATTTTTACCTGCTTCTACTTTTAAGATAGTTAACTCATTGATCGGCCTTGAAACAGGCAGAATAACTGATGAAAAAATGGTGATTAAATGGGATGGCATAAAAAGGTGGAATGAGGATTGGAATAAAGATCTTACCATGGCAGAGGCTTTTAAAGTTTCTTCAATTGGTTATTACCAGGAAGTTGCAAGAAGGATTGGTAGGGATACAATGAAGCAATGGATAGATACTTTGCATTACGGAAATATGAATATAAGCGGATCTGTTGATTCCTTCTGGATAAACAACACTTTAAAAATTTCTCCTGATGAGCAACTCGGGCTTGTAAAAAAATTATATTTTGATAAACTTCCATTTCAAAAACGTACCCAGCAAATTGTAAAAGATGTAATGCTGCAGGAAGATAACACACAATACAAATTAAGCTATAAAACTGGGTGGGGATGGGATGAGACACAAAATGCAATTGGCTGGATAGTGGGCTGGATAGAAGAGAACCGGCATGTTTATTTTTTTACCTTACTCGTAAAAAGTAGTGATAAGGATATTGATATGAGAACGGTAAGACTTACTATTCTAAAAAATATTTTAAATAAATATGGATTTTTTAAAGGCGAAATGTGATTAATTATTAAAGATTTCTTATCAACTCTT
>JBBJOK010000110.1:0-1545 GCA_037721545.1 Chitinophagaceae bacterium | reverse complement strand
AATAGGCGACCCTCCTTTGGTAAAACAATTAATTCAAGGATTTTCTTCTACCCTTTTTACAATTAAATTTATATTGATTCTGTTGGGATTTTCATTGTGTGCTTTTGCAGTTGCTGATATGGTAAAACCCATTGGCACTCAAAAAATAAATCGAAAAGGGATAGATGTTATGATTGCATTGGATGTTAGCAACAGCATGCTGGCAGAAGATATCAAGCCTAACCGTTTGGAAAGGGCAAAGCAGTTGGTAAGTAAGATTATTGATAAGCTTGCTGATGATAAAGTAGGGATTGTAGTATTTGCCGGAAGAGCTTATTTGCAAATGCCCTTAACTACCGATCATTCAGCAGCTAAGATGTATTTATCATCCGCTTCAACTGATAACGTGCCTACGCAAGGTACTGTTATAGGCCAGGCACTTAAAATGAGCTATGCAGCATTTAATGCTAAAGAAAAAAAGTATCGTTCCATTATTTTGATCAGCGATGGCGAAGATCATGATGAAGAAGCAATTAAGGTAACAAAAAGCCTTGCTGAAGAAGGGGTAATGGTAAACACGATTGGGATTGGATCTCCACAAGGTTCCCCAATTTTAGATAAAGAAACTAAAGAGTATAAAACAGATGAGAATGGAAATACAGTTATTTCCAGAGTAAATGAGGATGTATTAAAATCCATTGCCCAAAACGGAAATGGTTCATACCAACTATTTTCCAGCGCTGACGTTGTAGCAGGGAATCTTCAAAAACAATTAAAAACGATAGGGCAAACAAATCTTACCGGATCTTCTTTTGGGGTATTTAAAAATTACTTTTGGTATTTTTTGTTGGCAGCATTTATAATTTTATTAATAGAGAACTTTCTTCCTGAAAAAATAAAGCCCTCTAAAAAATCAGTATTTCAAAAATCCAATGAAATAACTATGGCTCCTTTAGTAAAAACTTTATCTGCGATTCTTTTGATCCTTTTTGCAAATAATAGCTTTTCACAAAGCACTCAAAAAGAAATCAAGAATGGAAATGATGCTTACAAAAAAAAGCAATATGCCGAAGCCGCAGGTTCTTATCAAAAGGCATTAAAAAAATCACCTGAAAACGCAACGGCTTCTTATAATTTGGGTAACGCAATGTATAGAACCGATAAGCTTGACGAAGCTTTAAAATCGTATGATAATACCGTAAAAACTGCAAAAACAAATCCTGATAAGGAGAAAGCGTATTATAATGGAGGTGTAGTACTGCAAAAGCAAAATAAATTACCAGAGTGTATAAAAGCTTACAAAAATGCTTTGAAGCTGGATCCCAATGATGAACAAGCACGGCAGAATTTACAAAGAGCTTTGCAACAATTAAAGCAACAGCAGGATCAACAAGATAAAAAGCAAAATAAGAACGATCAAAATAAAGATCAGGATAAAAAAGAGGAACCAAAACCCCAGCCTTCAAAGATTTCAAAACAAGATGCAGAAGAAAAATTAAAAACGTTGTTGGAAAAAGAAAAAGAGCTGCAGGATAAATTGCATAAAGTAAAAGTTTCCTCAACTGA
>JBBJOK010000109.1:0-8615 GCA_037721545.1 Chitinophagaceae bacterium | reverse complement strand
AAGATGAGCAACATATTAACAGACCACCTTAAATGACCAATCAATTTCTGAAAATAAAAAATTAGAGCAACACCCTCCCTGCACAATACTTTTGCTATTATTAAAACAAAATCTATTTTACCCAAAGAATTAACAGGTGCTTTGGTAAAGCGCTTATCTACTATAAAAGGACAAATTCAAGGCATTATTAAATTGATTGACGAGGATAAAGACCCAGAACAAAGCCTGAATCAATTTAAAGCTGCTGACAATGGTTTGCAAAAAACACATCACTTATTATTAGACGAAGTATTTAGAAAAAGCCTTGCCTTAAAACTTGTTCAGGTTATGAATGCATGCCCCGGTAATTGCCAGGATGCAGATAAAATAGAGTTTATGAAAGAACAATTTCCTATGCTTGAATTTGATTAGATAACAACAAATTTAAAAGAGGTTAATGCAATTGATAAGCGTTTGGAAAAGCACAATAAAAATAATTTAAAAAAAGATTTGGATGACACCCCACCTGCGGGTTGAACTTTGGCATTCATTAATAAATTAAATGTCATGGAAACTTTAAACAAAAGAAAAATTGAATTATTTACTACCGGTTGTACTGTTTGTGAACCTGTTGTTGAAATGGTAAAAGGAATGGCTTGCATTTATTGTGATGTGGTTATTTATAATTTATCTAACCCTGTTTTTATTCCATCATCAAATCTCATCGCAGATAATGCGGCAACTTCCCCACCTGCAGAAAAACCCATTACCCCGATTTTGTCAGGATCTATATTCCATTCTTTTGCACGGCTCCGCACCATTCTGATCGCTCTTTGTATATCAGCCAGTTCGTCTTTATCAATAGTATAAGTGGAATTTGTATCACGAGATAAACGATATTTTAATATAAAGGCAGCAATTCCTTTTTCACTGAACCATTGTGCAGGATTATAACCTTCATGATCCATCCAGAGATCCTGGTGTCCGCCACCCGGAGCTATGATGACTGCTACACCGCTTTTATTTTTTGCGGGAATATAGGGAGTGATAGAAGGCTTATGAACATTGGATACAAGATGATCGCCTGTTGCATTTATTCTTACTTTTTCAGCCCCTGTTTTTCCTTCAGACCCGGGAGCGCCACCCGGCCAAAGCAAAATTTCTTTTGGCTTTTGCGCCGACAATAATGAAGAGAAAAGAATTGCTGAAAATAAAGTGCAACAACATAATATATTTTTCATTTTATATTTTTAAAAGAGTGGGTTAAGGAAAAAATAAATTCTTTCTCCTCCCTTTAAAATTATTTAACCCCAAAAATTATTTCATTTTCTTCACAACTTCTTTTACATATTTCAGACTTTGCGCAATTTCAGGAGCATTATTCATCCAGTTGTATTCATACTCTGCGAAAATGGGGCCTTTAAAATGTTGACGTTTTAATTCTTGTAAAACTCCTTTAATATTTGATATGCCTGTGCCCCAGGGAACATCATGAGGCCCAGCCGGAGGTTTTGGCCGATTGGCGCCCTGTACCTGACCGCCTTGCCCCGGTGCAGGTCTGCTCATTTGAAAAGCAGTGTATTCGGCACTGGGCTTTTCGTGCAGATCTTTCATATGTAATTCAAAAATTCTCCCTTGTAATTTTTTTATCATTTGAACGGGGTCAAGACCGGAACGAACCCAGTGACCAATATCTGCACAGGCTCCTAATCTCTTGCTGTAACCTGCAGTGTATTTAATTAAAGTATCAGGGCTCCAGTATCGGGAAGGCCTTGGATGATTATGTATTGCAACATTCACTTTATATTGATCAGCCAATGTTGAAACCAGCGACATAAATTTAGGATCGGGTTCAGATGCAAATTGCTTTAATCCCATTCCTTTGGCAAATTCAAATAGTTGTTTCCAGTCATTTTCAGTCTTTGGTGAAACTACACCATAAGAGAGAATTGTAATGTCTTTACTTTTAAGCAATTGTAAAACTGAATCCCTTTTGGATGCAGGCATATGGTAATCCATGGTCCCCCCTATTCCAGCTCCTATTTTTTGATTAGGAAATCCCTGCACATATTTTATTCCAATGCTGTCTGCTTTATTTAGCGCCTCTTCAAACGTGAACATCCTGAAGGAATATGCCTGTGTTCCTAATTTCCACCCTAAGGATTCTGGGGTTTTTTGCGCTAATGCGTTTTGCACATTGTATACTATTGCAAAAAAAAGCAGAAGTAAAAAAGATTTTAAATAATATTTCATAAGAGCATCAATTTGGTTTAAGTTCTAAAGATATTATTTATTGCAAAGCATAGTTGATACAGTGTTGAATTCACAAGGATGTTTTAATTGGATTGGCAGTCTTTATCGAACAAATCCCGGTTTTTTTTGTTGAAAATCTAAACCAATTGATAGCGGTAGGAATCAAAGAAAAGGAAGGCTTTATTTTAAAAACCATTTGATTCAAAACATCTGGTAATATAGTTAATATGAATTTAAATTAGGGAGGCGAATAGAAAGAACAGCGGTTTATTTTTGATTTTTAAAAAGATTGAAATATCCTAAGCTTTTTGTAGTCCCGGCAAGAATCGAACTTGCATCTAAAGTTTAGGAAACTTCTATTCTATCCATTGAACTACGGGACCGATAATTTTTAGGAAGGCAAAAATAAATCTTTGTGTACTATCAAAGGTATATTTGTAATAATATCTATAAGCCACCTGCCAGAAAACTGTTTATTGCTGGGCTGCATTGATTAAATGCATAACAACTTTATTAATTTCGAACCGTGACCAATATTTTAAAACGAAATAATGTAACCATAACTGGCAATGGTGATAAAGTAATGCTGTTTGCGCATGGCTTTGGCTGCAGCCAAAATGCATGGAAAAGAATAACGCCTGCATTTGCGGATGATTATAAACTTATTCT
The DNA here is from genome assembly GCA_037721545.1 of Chitinophagaceae bacterium. Classification (GTDB taxonomy): domain Bacteria; phylum Bacteroidota; class Bacteroidia; order Chitinophagales; family Chitinophagaceae; genus Ginsengibacter. The sequence continues at coordinate 5,714 of JBBJOK010000109.1, read as the reverse complement.
TTTTGACTATATAGGAGCTGGGAAATCCGATGTAACAGCTTATGATAAAGTAAAATATAGCAGTTTGGATGGTTATGCTCAGGATATTCTTGAAATATGTAAGGAACTACACGTAAAAGATGCTGTGTTCATAGGGCATTCCGTTAGCTGTATGATTGGTGCTTTGGCATCAATAAGAGAACCTGCAATTTTTAATAAATTAATATTTATTGGCCCCTCTGCTTCTTATTTAAATGAGGAAGGATATGTTGGTGGTTTTGAAAAAGAGGAGATTGATTCTATATTTGAGGTGATGGATGATGACTATTTTAAGTGGTCAAAATCTATGGCGCCAAAAATTATGGGCGAAAATAAGGAAACTGAAATTCAAGAAGAATTGACTGATTTATTTTGTTCTACAGATGCTGATATTGCAAAAGATTTTGCAAGGGTTACTTTTTTATCAGATAACAGGCAAGATCTTCCCCGAATACCTGTTGAAAGCCTAACACTGCAATGCTCCGAAGATATTATTGCACCATTGGAAGTGGGACAATACATACATGAAAATACACCTAACAATACTTTGGTAATTCTTAAGGCTACGGGGCATTGCCCCCACATGAGTGAACCGGAAGAAACTATCGCGGCTATTAAAGCTTTTTTATAATTGATAGCTTATATTTGATATAGCTATGCAAGACCTTATAAATAAGATAAACGAAAACGCAAAAGAGTTAAAAAGTGATGAAGCATCTGTTTCAGCCCTGTATGATAAATATGCACCTGCATTATATGGAAGGATTATTAAAGTAGTTAAGCAGAAAGAGATTGCAGAAAAAATATTATTAAGAGTTTTTGTAAATGCCGTTGTTGATAAAAATATGAAGCAATCTAACCACCTCTCCCTTTTTACATCTTTATTAAACCATTCCAGAAAGAAGACTTATGGTACAATGAAGGCCATGAAAGTGCTTGAATCATGTTGCGGTTCTCCAGGCCCTGCTACTATTTCTCAGTAATTGGTTAATTAAAACTGAATTGTTACTTGTTGCCTTTTATCTTGAATATATTTCCATTTAGGGCCTTGAGTTATTAGTCGCACCGCCTCTCTATCACAGGCAGGGCAAAGTGTCTGTTCTATTTTTATTTTTTGGGGATTGCCTCTCTTATTAATTTCAAATGAAAGCACAACTTTTCCTTTAAAACCCATGCCTTCCTCATCCTCGGGTATATTAATATTGTCCTGCAAGTATTGATGAAATTCCTGCCATCCAATAATGGGCTCTGAAGCGGAATTATTAACTGTTATTCCGGGTACTTTTCTTTCTAATCTAACAGCAGGGCTTAATTCCTTATTTTGCCTTCGAGCGCCTTTCGATAATACTACCACTTCATTCAGAGACTGGTTATCAGGCTCCATAACAATAGTCTGCTCATTTTTATAGCTGAGCCTGCTGATTTTGGTTTTATACCCAATCATCGCAATTGTTGCAGTTAAGGAAGTATCATTAAACAATAATTTAAATTTGCCCGTAGAATCGGAAGTTGTCATTATTTTCCTATTCTTATCAATTATAGTTGCATACCTAACCGGATTACCCAGGGTGTCCACTACCTTACCTAGTAAAAGATTTATTTTGCTTCCGGAAGAAGCATAATCTTTTTTAGGTTCCGCCAATGCATCTTTCTGCAAGAAACTTTCATTGGGTTTCTCCGCATTTTTAGCCAGGGAATTATCTCTGGTTAGATCTGGCTTAGGAATTTTTCTAGTGTTTTTATTTATTAAAGGCCCATTACTTTTTTCAGATGGAGAAAGAGTAACTAAATCTTTTTCATTATTTGATGGGGAATCCATTTTAGGAATGGCAGGTTGTTCTGTTATCTTTTTAAAATCAGTGTTCTGTTTTTTTGCCAGCGTATTATTCTCTTTATTAAAGTTTAATTCAAAAGCCATGTAACCAATACCGGCAATTAAAATAAATATCGCGGCAATTCTCAGCCACTTATTATCACTTTGGATTAAAAATATATTTTTCTTTTTTTTCTTTGCTAAAAGTTTTTCTCTTAATTCTGCGATATCCTTTACAGGTGAATTAGTATAAGCGTATCCTTCCAGCGCATCAGCAAGAAAGGAATCTGCTAAAGCCGCTTTTTCAAGGGTATGCATTTCCCTTTCATTCATTTTACCTGAATGATAGCGTTCAAAATCTGTTGCTGTATATTTTTTATTCTGTGGCACCTATTTATTTATTTTTTCATCCTGAGCCTGTCGAAGGGCCATACATATTTTTAAATTCCTTCGACCGTTCTGTAAAAAGCTTCTTACTTTATTAACTTCAATTTCTGTTATCTCCGCAATTTCTTTATAGCATTTACCTTTAAGATAAAATAATTCAATAACCTGCCGTTGCTGCTGTATCAATTGCCCCATGCAATATTGCATTTGTTTAAAATTTTCTTCCTTGTTTAGTTCATCATCAAGATGTACATTTTCCTCGAATTGCATAAAAGAAAGATCAATATTAACAGGCACTGTTTTATGCTTCCTTAGCTTCATCAGGCAATGGTTTTTGGTTAACTGGTAAAGCCATCCCTTAAAATTATCAACATTATGCTTCCTGAGCTTGCCTACCAGTTCTTCAAAAATATTGATAACACCATCTTTTGCATCTTCAGGGTCTTTTAAATATTTAAGGCATACCCCATAAACTAGTTCCATGTATGGTTGATATAATTCGCCCAATATATCAAGGCTTCCTGAGGTTTTATATTCTTCTACCAGTTCACTGTCAGAAGCAGCAGATGATATTTTTTTTAAAAAAGGCAAACGAAGAGATAATTTTTTTATGAAGACGTGTGTAATCCGGCAAATAGCTGCATCCTATCTAAAAAATCTTGTTATGAAAAAAATAATCTTATTAATGATCCCGGTATTTATTATTGCGATCATGGCATTCTCTCCTAAGGGCAAACATACAGTTTCGGGTACTATTAGTGGTGAAAACAATACCCCCATTGCAGGTGCAAGTATTATAGTGAAAGGAACACAAATGAGTAAAGCCTCTGATAAAAATGGATTTTACTCCATAGAAGCAAATGGTAAAGATGTGCTTGCAGTTTCAGCTGTGGGATATAAACCACAGGAAATAAAAATTAATAATAGAACAGTTATTAATATAAAATTGGTTTCGGATGCTACTGCATTAACTGAAGTTGTAGTTACTGCTTCAGCAATTAGAAAGAAAACACGGCACCTTGGTTATTCAACTCCGATGCTCTTAAAACAATCTGGTATTTATTTACAACATGAAAATTTTAATACAGAAGATTATGATAATATAACAGAAAACGGATTTCATAAAGTAATCAATGATCCGCTTTCTACATTTTCTATTGATGTAGATGCAGCATCGTACAGTAATGTTCGCCGCTTTTTAATTGGTGGGCAATTACCACCTGCAGGCGCAGTAAGAACAGAAGAGTTGATCAATTATTTTAAATATAATTATCCCCAGCCAACAGATAAACATCCCTTTTCTATCACAACAGAAATGAGTGCATGCCCATGGAATAATGATCATAAACTTGTTATGATTGGTTTACAGGGTAAAAACATTCCTGTAGAAAATCTACCTCCCTCCAATCTTGTTTTTTTAATTGATGTCTCCGGTTCTATGATGTCAGAAAATAAACTGCCCCTGGTTAAATCATCTTTAAAAATGCTTACCGACCAACTGCGTGAAAAGGACAATATCTCTATAGTAGTTTATGCAGGAAGCGCAGGGCTTGTATTGCCATCCACAAGCGGTAGTGATAAAATGAAAATCAAAACTGCCATAGATGCATTGGAAGCAGGTGGCTCAACAGCAGGTGGAGCAGGTATTACACTGGCTTATAAAACTGCTAAAGATAAATTTATGAACAAAGGAAATAACAGGGTGATATTATGCACAGATGGTGATTTTAATGTGGGTGCAAGCAGTGATGATGAACTGGTTAGGATGATAGAAAAAGAACGTGAGATCGGAGTATATCTCACAGTTTTAGGCTACGGCATGGGAAATTACAAAGACAATAAAATGCAGCAGCTGGCAGATAAGGGCAATGGTAATCACGCCTACATTGATGGTATTAATGAGGCAAAAAAAGTTTTGGTAAATGAATTTGGAGGAACACTGTTTACCATTGCAAAAGATGTAAAACTTCAGGTGGAATTTAATCCCGCAAAAGTTGCCGGTTACCGCCTTATTGGATATGAAAACAGAATGCTGAATAAAGAGGATTTTAATGATGATAAAAAAGATGCCGGCGAATTAGGCAGTGGGCATACGGTAACTGCCTTGTATGAAATTATTCCTTTTGGTATAAAATCTTCTTTTCTAAAAGAGGTGGATCTGCTTAAATATCAAAAAAATAAAATACAGGAAAAGGCTTCAATTTTTTCCAACGAATTATTTACGGTTAAGTTTCGTTATAAAGAGCCGACTAAAAATACCAGTGAGCTGATAGTTCATCCCGTACAGGATAAGAGAATACCTTTTAATGAAACTTCAAATAACTTTCGTTTCGCTACAGCTGTAGCAGGTTTTGGAATGTTGTTACGGCAAAGTGAATTTAAAGGAAACAATACTTATAATAATATTTTGCAAATGGCAAATGATGCCACAGGTGATGATAAAGAAGGATATCGTAAAGAATTTATTACACTGGTAAAAAAAGCCGCAGGCCTGTCTAAAAATATAGCAAGAGTTGATAATGATTTTAAAGACTAAATCATTGAGGGAATTTGTATAGATAAATTATAATCTTAGTTAAGTAAAATTCTTTACTTTACTGCGTGTTATGTCTTATTTATTACGTCATTAAATTCCGGCAGTAACGGCAACTGTTATTATGTTGGCAACGAAACTGAAGCTATACTTGTAGATGCTGGTATACCCTGCAGTGAAATAGAAAAACGCTTAAAGCGGCTTGAGTTATGTATCATGAAGGTTAAAGCTGTTTTTATATCACATGAACACAGTGATCATATCAGTGGGCTGAAGGGTTTGGCAAAAAAATATCAGCTCCCAGTTTATATAACACATGCTACCCATACATTTGGCAAGATGAAATTAGAAAAACATTTGGTTTCATCATTTACCTTAAATGAACCGGTTTTTATTGGTAACCTTTCCATTACTGCTTTCCCAAAATTTCATGATGCAGCTGATCCTTGTAGTTTTATTGTTAGCTATAATAAAATAAAAGTTGGTGTATTTACTGATATAGGCACACCATGCAAAAACGTAATTGATCATTTTAAAGAATGCCATGCCGCTTTTTTGGAAAGTAATTATGATGAAGTAATGCTGGAACAAGGCAATTATCCTTATTTTTTAAAAAGCCGCATCAGGGGAGACAAAGGTCACTTAAGTAATAACCAGGCCTTGAAACTTTTTACAGAGCATAAGCCCCCTTTCATGAGCCATCTCTTGTTATCACACCTATCAAAAAATAATAATTGTCCTGAGCTGGTGCAGCAATTATTTAATGTGCATGCTAACGGGGTAAAAATGATCATTGCATCACGTTACGAGGAAACGGCGTTTATCATATAGGTAATTCCGGCGTTGTTATCCCGGTGCATCATCCCGTTTCATCACAACTTTCTTTGGCGTTTGCTAATTGAACTTAGCCAGGTATAAAGTTATTTACCCGTTATATCTTCCTTAGCATATGCAGTTGCGGGT
>JBBJOK010000108.1:3778-8627 GCA_037721545.1 Chitinophagaceae bacterium | reverse complement strand
AGAAGCTCTCCTGTTTTATTTGTATCTAGCCACCTTGCAACAACTACAATATCATTTTCTTTATCAATTATGATGTAATTGCCACCAAATCCTTCAGCATAGTAAACACTTGCGGGTACGCCGGAAAATTTTTTCTCTACATTAGTCCACCACATATATCCATAGCTTTTATTTACAAGTGATGGCTGGTGAGCCACATCAACCCAACTTTTAGAAACGAGTTGCTTGTCTTTCCATTTACCATTTCTTAAAAACAAAAGACCAAAACGTGCCTGATCAATGGTATTGATAAAAAGGCCGCCGCCAAAATGCCCGCCGCCACTAACAGATTGCATCATTATGCCATCAATATTTACAAATGAATTGTCATATCCATACCAGCGCCATGTGGAAGAGGCGCCAATTGGATCCATTATTTTTTCTTTAAGTACCACGGGAAGTGGTTTTCTCCATACCTGTAATAAAGAGTACGCTAATAAATTTACCCTTACATCATTGTATTTGAAATGTGTGCCGGGCTCAAATAATTTTCTATTTCTCCATTCATCCAACTTGCCATTTTTATCCGGCCTATCAGCCCAATCATAAATACCAAATTGTTGCCCACTCCAGTCTGAAGTTTGATTTAATAAATGCTCCCAGGTAATTTTTGAATTGTGTTGTCCTTCAAAAGTTTCGTCCCATATATATTCATTTACTTTGTCATTTACACTTTTAATTAATTTAGAATCAACAGCAAGGCCTGCAACTGTTGAGAGGAAACTTTTTGTGGCACTAAAATCCATATCTACTCTTTTTATATCACCCCATTGCCCTACTATAAAACCGTTTTTGATTATTAAACCTGCGGGCCCGCCACGTTGTTTGACCGGGCCGTAAATTTTATAAAATGGCTCGTTGATGTAAGCTTTTAATACAGCCAATCGCAAGTCACGGTCAACTTTGTTTTCATTAAGCAAAGCAAAATTTATGGCGCTATCCATCCACCGTTTACTCATCTTCAACTCTTCTGGTTTTTTTACCTGCCACTCTGCATCCGGATAATATTGAGCAGATATGGAAGTTATATAGACACTTAACACAACCGTTAAAAGTGTTTTTAAAGTTTTAATTTTCATTGCAATGAATTTGTTCATAAATATATAAAGATTCAGGCCCGGGAAGACGGTTATTATTACAACCTAACAGCACCTCAAGGTTTGCATATTAACACAACTTTCAATAAACGCAGTGCATTATATGCAACTAAATTTCATCTTATATGTGAAGGTTTAAATAATAAAATCATTTGTTATGAAAACAAAATCTACACAACAGGAAATATTACTAATAACAGGCACTAAGTTTTCTGCACGGGAATGGGCAGAAAAAAATCTAGAAGATAAAAATAAATTAACTCCCACTGAACAATTGGAAGAGGCCTGCTGGAACGGATTATTGGATGAGATGCTGCCGGAGCTTATCCAAAAAACAACGGAAGGTAAAAAGCTTTCCCTTTGGCACATTCGTACATGTAAATCATTCCTAGAGATTGATTTAAGTGAATCAAGCCCCCTTATAGATCCGGAATTTTCTATAGACCCTTATTTTTTTGTGCCTGCAATAATACTTTCCTAATTCAGAACTGCAATCACCCCTTAATCTCTTCGCCTTCATGTGTTAACTGTGTATTCTTCTTTTTAAACAGATAATACATTGGCACCCCGGTAAGCATAAGTATCATTCCAATTGCAGCTTCCCGTGGGCGGCTCAAAACGGTATTGAATACAAGGCATGCGCAAAATAAAATTACAATTGCCGGCACAATAGGGTAACCCCACACTTTATATGGCCTTGGGGCGTCGGGCATTTTTTTACGAAGAATAAACACGCCTAATGTAGTTGCCCCATAATAAATAAATACTGCAAAGATGATCATATCAGTTAGCTGATCGAAAGTGCCTGAAAGTACAAGCAGACATGCCCACAAACATTGATACCATAATGAGTTTGCGGGCGCATGATGGTTATTAAGTTTAGCAACCTTTTTAAAAAACAGGCCCTCTTTCGCCATTGCAAAATATGGGCGGCAACTGGCAAATACCGTTGCATTGCAACACCCTAGCGTGGTAACCAATATGAGCAGTGAAATAAATAAAGCACCGTTTTCTCCCCAAAAACTTCTTACCGCTTCTACCGCAGCTATTTTATTTCCCGATTTATAAATTTCTTCCAGTTGTGAAGTGGTTAATAATGACAGGTAAGTTGTATTTATCAATAGGTACACTGCAATCACTGTAAAAATTCCAATGGCTATTCCTCGTGGAATATTCCGATGGGGATTTTTAATTTCTCCGCCAACATAGCCTACAGCAGCCCACCCCTGGTAAGCCCAAAATGCTGCAAGCATTGCTGTAAATATTCCGCTAATGGTAATGGGATGATCATTGTTTGTTTGCAACTGAATGTTGCTGATGTTTGCCTGTGAACTTGTTAGCCCAAATGCTATTATTGTAAATATGCCTGCGAAAACCAGTAATAAAATAGCCATGCTCATACCTGCACCGGTTTTTATTCCTTTTGTATTTATCCATGTAAGAATGATAATAAGAACAATAGCCGTGAGCTTTACATTAAGATCTGCAAAAGGATAAAATACCTCAGCAATGTTTATTGTAGCCAGGGAAGGGAACACAGGTGGCAAATGAATTATGCTGTTTAGTGATTGCGCAAATAAATAAGCAAGGGCTGAAATAGCTGCAGTCTGTATAACCGTAAATAAACTCCAGCCAAACATGAATGCAAAAAAGCGATTGTATATTTTTTTATAATAAACATACTCGCCCCCGGTACCTGCTAAAATTCCTGCTACCTCTGCGTTGCATAAGGCGCCGAACAAAGTTATTATCCCCGCCAGTATCCATGCTATCAGCACCCAGCCGGATGATTGTAATTCTGCAGCCATCGGGGCTACTTTTTTATAAACGCCCGAACCAATTATATTTCCGATAACTACAACTACAACCAGCTTAAGACCAAGAGACTTGCTAAGGGTGGATGTGCTCATGCTGTTATTTTGGTTCAAGCTATAACAATTTCAACAAAGTTTATTCTTCTATCAAATAGCCAATTGGCTTATAAGAAAAATTATTACTCATACCGGCAGAGCAGGAAGTCATTCCTACTATCAAATCAATTTTTGCATTGAGTATAACATAATCTGCCGCTTTGCTTTTTGGCGGCAGTACAGAAACTTTTCCGGTTACGCCATCGACAGGTACATTCATAAAAATATTAAAACAAGTAGGAATGTTATCGGGAGTAATTTCATATTCTTTAAGTGCTTCGCAAAGATTTCCAAAACATCCACGGTGGGGCTCTGTATGTCCGTAGGTGATACGAAACATTTCTGCGCTGCAGGGTGTAAGCAAAAAATCATGTTGCCCAACGGTGTCTTCCACCATCTCAAACATTATATTACTTCTATTTGAATAAAACGAGTGCCCCTTTGTTAAGTAAATAGTTTCGGCATAATCTATCGTTCGGCCACCCGAAAGATATTCGGCTTTGTCATGAAGATTGTAACAAATAAAATCTGAAACTTGTTCGCCTTCAATATCAATAACTTTAAGACGCTGATCTTTTTTTAAAATAAATGAAACACCACTACGGGGAGGGATTATGTTGATTTTTTGCATGCGTAATTTTTAGGGGGCATTGCCAGCTGTTATCGTATTCACGACCGCTGTATTGATAAACTTCTGATAATTCGCCAAAATCCTCAAGCATGGGATTTATTGAACCAGAAAGTGCAACGTCACGTTTTCGTACCGAATTTTTCATCATTTCATATTTACTTGTAGTTTTAAGCTGCTCAAACTGATCGTGGGCATTAAAAACCAATGTTGGGTACTTAAATTTACGAGCATCCCTGCTGCTGGCAGCATGAAGCCCAACTATATAAAATGCTTCTTCTTTAATACTGAAGCTGAATTTTGTAGAGGATGTATCTGCCTCCACCCGGCTATCGTAACCATATTTTTTAGCATCAAGGTTTTGCAATGCCTGCAACCGCTCCCATAATAAATAATCGAATTGCTCTTCACTACAAAATTTTGGACCGGCAAAAATAATCGCAGCACTGTGATAAAAATCTTCAGAAGATCTATAAACATCCACAAAGTTGTATAAAAACTGTAGAATCTCTGCATCATCATTGGGGCAAGCCATATGCGATACTACCAAACATTTCACATTTTGCCTGGCAAGAGCTGCTTTTGCGGCAATGCATGGGAATTGTTTCTCATTAATAAAGGATAAATAATCTCCAATTATAGCCTGTTTATCTATTTCGGCCGATTCTGTGGTTATTGTCATAAGGATTTTTATGACTAAAAAGTATGCCGTATACCAAAGAATTAAATAAAAGCGATAATCTTTCTACAGTTCGGTTTCCGCATCAATTTTTTTTAGCAAGTTATACTCCTTTCTTGCAGCTAATTGAAATTTTAAACCTCGTTTAAAACCCCAATAATGGATCCCGTGCTGGTGGTTGTATTTAGATATCTGATATAAAATTTTCCAGTGATAAAGGAATATTTTATGCGCCTGCCATAATGTATTTCCATTTCCATACGCATGTTGTGGCTCTGCCCCGCTTCCATTGTATTCCAGAATAGAAAAATTTTTACCTTCTTTTAAATCTTCTACGGAAGCACATTTTATATCATACCTGCCGTAATAAAAGTGCTTTGCGTAATGGCTAAGGTCATCAAATACTTTCAACAACCGGTCATCTTTTTCGTGTGCAAGGCTCACCATCTTTCCGCCGCGGCTAAGGTTTAATGCGTGAGATAAAATAAATACTTCA
>JBBJOK010000108.1:1884-3678 GCA_037721545.1 Chitinophagaceae bacterium | reverse complement strand
ATCCATTCCTGGATAATATAATCCGAAGGCATTTTACTATGATACTTTTTTAATTGATCTGCGTTTTCAATTCTTCGAAACATAAAACCCATGGTGCCGATGTCAGGCTTTACCGCAAATGGATATTGATAATTGTTGGAAGTAACCAGCCTTTCTACTTCTTTAAAAGATATTGATGGGGAAATGTAAGTGCTTTTAGCATACGTTTCCGGCGGCAACTGATCATACATTTCTCTCTTTCCTTCTCCTTCAAACCCTCCAAAAGTTAAGGATGGGTTTGAGGGCGTAAAAAACCACCACGAGCCTGAGCGAAGGCAATACCAAAGCCAGGCAGGTATTAATGGAATATATTTCACACGGTAGGGCCAGGTTTCCCAATGTGTGATTTGATATAACCATTTTTTGAAATTCATGCTTTTTATTCTGAGAAAAATAAAATCACGTATTTATTTCACACGATTCAGATCCAGGTCATGAAAGTCGAAACTAAAATCAGTAAGGGGAGAAATCGCCTTCATTTTTATTGAAGAGGCTTTGCCATTATCATCCATAGTAAATATAACAAAGGCATCGGCATCCATACTTCTATCATTCCATTTAACAATGAAGGTGGTGCCTTTGTAAGGAAACATTTCGCCGGTTAACAAAAACGATCTTTTTGAATCAAACCACATTCTGCCATTTTTAACCGATATCAATACATCTCCAAACCATTTATCGTTATAAGTGCCTGTAAAATTATTTATATCTGCCGGTGAAGTAATTTTTTGTTGAGCCTCTATATCCTTCCAGATTTTATCAGTTATGGTTTTGGCTTCAGCTGTAGCCTTAGAAACTCTATCACTATAATTTTTTACCCAATCGTTGCCTTTAATACCATAGTAACTGTCTTTAATGGTATTGGTAATTGCAGAGAATGCAGCGCCAACCTGCTGATTAGTGAATACGATGATACCAAGTTTTAATTCAGGTATTAAAGTAACCTGTGTTACAATACCGGCAAGCCCACCGGTATGTGTGGCGACTTTGTAACCCTTTTCATCTCTTAAAAACCAGCCAAGTCCATAACTTGCAAAATGGGTGTTGTAGGGGGAAGCGCCTCTTACAGATATAATAGTTTGGGGTGCCCACATTTCTTCCTGCACATCATTGCTGAATAAATTTTTTGTTGAACCATTCGTATATTTTCCTTTGTCCAATTGCATAATTACCCATTTGCACATATCGGTTAGGTTGCTGTAAATACCTCCGGCAGCATTGGCGGTTTCATTCCAGTCACGACGAATAACTCTTACCATTCCGTCTACAGCGGCATGCGGATCAATTACATTAGTTTTATTTTTTACTAATTTAAAAGATGGGGCAGTGCCCGTCATCCCTAATGGAGTTAAAATTCTTTTTTGAATAAACTCTTCCCAACTCATTCCCGCTGCCCGGGCTAAAACCTCCCCGGCAACTATATATAGATTATTATCGTAATCATATTTTGTTCTGAAAGATGAAACCTGCTTTAAATATCGCAGATTATGGATCATATCTTTTTTTGTAAAATCACTTGAATCGGGCCAAAACATTAAATCCCCGGCACCCAAGCCTAGCCCGCTTCTGTGTGTAAGCAGATCTCGAATCGTAAATTCTTCCGTAACATAAGGGTTGTATAGCCTGAATTCGGGAACATAATCTATAACCTTATCATCCCATTTAATTTTACCTTCATCCACTAACATTCCCAGGGCGGCGGCTGTAAAAGCTTTGCTATTAGAGGCAATGCCGAATAAGGTATTCTCATCTACC
>JBBJOK010000108.1:0-1784 GCA_037721545.1 Chitinophagaceae bacterium | reverse complement strand
TATAAGATTTCTGCCATTTTAGAAGCATCACAATTAATAGAAAAATTTTCCTTTATCCTATTGATAACTGCACCTGCAAATAATGTGTCTTCAAGATTTACCTTATCCTTCCATGCAGCACACGCAAGAATAACATTTTGTTTTTGCAAAATAATATAATCACAAACGGATGATAGATTTGGGAAAGACCCTGTGACAATCGCTTTCGCATTTTCTGCCAGCGCCATATGAAGCAGTTTTGTTCCATTGGTTGTTGTGAGTACCAGAGTTTTTCCCTTAATAAATTCCGGGGGGAAAGTAAATGGAGAATTACCGTAGGTTAATCCTTCTGCAATTTGGCCATCCCTTTCACCGGCAGTTATTACTTCCATCTGCTTGCCTAACTTTATGCATTCTGCCACACTATCAACAGGAATAATGCTTTTGGCTCCATTATGTAATGCAGCAGCAATTGTTGAAGTTGCTCTTAATACATCAATGATGACAACAATACTACTGCTTACATCATATAAATGTAAAAGTGCAGGCGATAAAGAAGTATATAGGGAGGGCTTGTTTGAGATTTGAGTTTTCAGGATTGAAAAATTAAGATTGAAAAATACTTTGCATTCAATTTATACAAATGGCATTTTAACCACTTTGGCAATTAATAGTTTATCCCGAACCTTTACATAAACCTGAGAATCTATTGAGGAATATGGAGTATGTACATAACCCATTGCAATTGCCTTACCCAAAGATGGAGATTGTGTACCGCTCGTTATCCGGCCGATAGTTGCGCCCATGTGATCTTTAATTTCATAATCATGACGGGGAATTCCTTTTTCCACCATCTCTATCCCCACTAATTTTTCGGCTATTCCCTCGGCTTTTTGTTTTTCTAAAATCTCTTTTGCTACAAAATCTTTTGTAAATTTTGTTATCCAACCAAGCCCGGCTTCCAAAGGTGTGGTGGTATCATCAATATCGTTTCCATATAAGCAATAGCCCATTTCCAATCGCAAGGTATCCCTTGCCCCAAGCCCGATTGGTTTTATTCCCTGTGCTTCGCCGGCTTTAAAAATTGCTTCCCAAATTTTATCTGCTTCACCATTTTTCTCTTCAAAATAAATTTCAACACCACCTGAACCGGTGTAGCCTGTAGCACTTATCAAAACATTATCAACACCGGCAAAATTTCCTTTTACAAATGTGTAATACTTTAAATTCATGATATCAATTTCTGTAAGCGGTTGCAGAATTTTAGTTGCATTGGGGCCTTGTATTGCAAGTAAACAGGTTTTATCAGAGATGTCATGCATCTCCACGTTTTTATTATTGTGGCTGCTTATCCATGACCAATCTTTCTTAATATTACTACTGTTAACCACCAGCATGTAAACATTATTTTCCTCAATACAATAAACAATAAGGTCATCTATAATTCCCCCGGTATCGTTAGGTAAACAACTGTATTGAGCTTTACCAGCTGTTAATTTTGAAGCATCGTTACTGGTAACTCTTTGAATAAGATCCAATGCATTTTCTCCTTTTAAAATAAATTCACCCATATGGCTCACATCAAACACGCCGGCATTGTTTCGAACTGTTGCGTGTTCATCATTAATTCCAGTATAACTTATAGGCATATTAAACCCCGCAAACTCAGCCATTTTTGCTCCAAGAGAAATATGTTTTTGTGTAAAGGGAGTATTTTGCATTTATAATTTTTAGGGTGCAAAGATAATTATCTGAACCATGATTTTGGGGAAGATTATGATTTTAAAAGAATGAAATAAAACATC
>JBBJOK010000107.1:2476-8651 GCA_037721545.1 Chitinophagaceae bacterium | reverse complement strand
GCAAATGTAACTTATCATCACAGATAATCAAAAAAGTAAGACTATCTTAGCGCAACCAAATTTTTATAGGCTTCATGAGGCTTTTATTAAAGGGTGTACTTATAACTCCATCTTCCCGTTTTACAAATCAACCCATTGATTTATTAATTGAGAATGGCATTATTGTTCAGCTTGAGCAAAATATACATGTTTCTGCTGATAAAATTATTGAGAGAAAGGATCTTCATGTATCCATTGGATGGGTAGATTGCTTTGCTAATTTTTGCGATCCGGGAAATGAATACAAAGAAACTTTAGTAACGGGCTCACAAGCCGCCGCTGCTGGTGGTTACACTGCAGTAATGCTTATGCCCAATACTATACCTGCTCTGCATAATAAATCGCAAATTGAATATGTTGTTCAAAAAAGCAAAGATTTGCCCGTTACAATCCATCCTATTGGTGCAATAACAAAAAATGTTGAAGGCAAAGAATTGAGCGAAATGTATGATATGCGAAATTCCGGAGCTATTGCTTTTTCAGATGGGACTAATTCATTACAGTCTTCGGGGATAATGCTAAAAGCCTTGGAATATGTGAAAGCATTTGATGGAATAATTATTCAATTACCTGATGATAAAAGTATTGCGGCAAATGGCTTAATTAATGAAGGAATTGTATCCATAATTTCCGGCCTGCCCGGCAGGCCAGCAATCTCTGAAGAAATTTTGATTGCAAGAGACATTGAGCTTTTGAAATACACTAATTCCAAAATTCACTTTACGGGTATTTCTACAAAAAAATCTTTAGATATAATATCAAAAGCAAAAATAGATGGTTTACAAATCAGCTGTTCTGTTACACCGTATCATTTACTATTTAGTGAAACGGATGTAAATAATTATGACACAAACATGAAGGTAAATCCACCGTTGCGAACAGAGGATGATGTGCTTGCCTTAAGAGCAGGAATTAGAAACGGACAAATAGACTTTATTGCTTCACACCATCAGCCACAACATTGGGATAATAAGACCTGTGAATTTGAATATGCAGAATTTGGAATGATTGGGCTAGAAAGTGTTTTTGGAGTTGCAGGTATGTGCGGCATCCGCACCAGTGATTTTATTAAAATGCAAACCGAAAATATAAGGAACATCTTTAACCTTGAATTACCGGAAATAAAATGTGGTGCCAGGGCCAATCTTACTTTGTTTGATCCCAATACTGAACATATTTTTCATAATCAAAATCTGTATTCAAAATCCCGCAACAGTCCCTACGTTGGAAAAACTTTAAAAGGAAGAACATTTGGGATTATTAATGGAGACAAAGTATTTTTGTCTGAAGAGCTTCACAAAACTTAATAAACTAACATGCAACAAAAAGTTACTCCCACTACCGTCAAAGGATTTATCATTGGTTTAATAATGATAGTAATTTCTATAATTGCTTCCTTTATGGAACTTCAGGCGAATGGTTATTTTCAATGGTTGGGTTACGGTATTTTTTTAATTGGAGTTATTTTATCCATATCTCAGTATGGGAAGCAAATTAATTATAATTCAACATTCGGAAATTATTTCGCTCATGGTTTTAAAGTTAGTGCACTTGTAACATTAATGATGATAGTTTTTCTTGTTGTGTTTATGACGGTGTTTCCGGAATTTAAAGATAAAGCTATGGAGGAAGCCAAAAAGGGTATGGCAGAAAAAAACATGTCAGAAGACCAGGTTGAACAGGCATTAAATATGACTAAAAAATTCTTTATGGTTTTTTTAATCGGTGGGGCATTGCTGGGTTATCTGCTTTTTGGTGCCATTGCATCTGTTATTGGTGCTGCGATTACTAAAAAAGATCCTCATCCATTGCAGGACATAAATCAAATTGAAGCTTAATGGATCTTTCAATTATCATTCCTCTTATTGATGAGGCCGAATCAATACCAGAGCTTTCTTCATGGATAGAAAAAGTGATGCTTGATAATAATTACACCTATGAAATAATTATGGTTGATGACGGCAGTGCCGATAATTCATGGCAGGTAATTGAAGATTTAAGAAAACAGAATCTAAATATTAAGGGTATAAAATTTCAGCGTAATTATGGAAAAAGTGCAGCTTTAAACGAAGGTTTTAAGGTTTGTAAAGGTGATGTTGTAATTACTATGGATGCCGATTTACAGGATAGCCCGGATGAAATCCCTGAATTAAGAAAAATGATTCTTGAAAATGGATTTGATATTGTTAGTGGGTGGAAGAAAAAACGATTTGATAGCAAGTTGGCTAAAAATATTCCTTCAAAATTATTTAATGCTGCTACCAGAAAAGTTTCGGGGATATATCTTCATGATTTTAATTGTGGTTTAAAATCGTACAAAAGAAAAGTGGTGAAAAGTATAGAAGTATATGGCGAAATGCATCGCTACATTCCGTTACTTGCTAAGTGGGCAGGCTTTAAAAAATTTGGTGAAAAGGTGGTTCAGCACTATCCCCGAAAATATGGCAAAACAAAATTTGGGTGGATAAGATTTATAAATGGATTTTTGGATCTTGCCTCAATTGTTTTCGTCGGCAAATTCAGAAAAAACCCAATGCATTTTTTTGGTCTTTGGGGAACTATTGCTTTTTTATTCGGATTCGGCGTGTCTCTTTACCTTGCAATATCAAAGTTTTTCTTTGACAAAACAGGCTTTACACAAAGGCCTTTATTCTTTTTCGCCCTACTTGCTATGGCAATTGGAACACAGTTATTTCTAGCAGGCTTTCTCGGAGAGTTGATATCACGCAATGCACCTGACAGAAATAAATATCTAATAGAAGAAAAGTTGGGCTTTAACACATAACATACTGCATGAGCCAGCCAAAAAAGATCATCATCATAGGCTCCTCATATCCTTTTCGTGGTGGAGGTATTGCTTCTTTTAATGAAAGGTTGGCAAGAGAATTCATATTGCACGGTTTTGATACAAGTATTTATACCTTTTCTTTACAATATCCCAAAATTTTATTTCCCGGCACTACACAATATTCTTCCGAACAGACCCCTGCGGATCTAAAAATAAAAGTTTGTATTAATTCAATCAATCCTTTTAACTGGATAAAAATTGGTAACGAATTAAGAAAGGTGAAACCGGATATTATAGTCGTAAGGTATTGGCTGCCTTTTATGGGTCCATGTTTTGGAACCATTCTAAGATTGGTGAAAAAGAATAAGTATACAAAAATTGTTTGCATAGCAGATAATGTTATCCCTCATGAAAAGAGAACAGGCGACACCCTTTTCACAAGTTATTTTGTTAAGCCTGTAGATTCCTTTATTACAATGAGTAAAAAAGTTTTAATCGATCTTCAGAAATTTGTAAAGGATAAACCTGTGCAATTTATCCCTCACCCCTTATATGACAATTTTGGTTTAAAACTTAGCAAAGAGGATGCAAGGGCAAAATTGAAAATAGGTTTAAATGAAAAAATAATTTTGTTTTTTGGTTTTATCAGAAAGTATAAAGGTTTAGATATTTTATTAAAGGCAATGAAAATATTAAAAGATAAAAACCAGAGAATTAAATTAGTAATTGCAGGTGAATTTTATGATGATAAAAATATTTACAATGAATTGATTAATAAACTTGAATTAAAAGAAGAATTAATACTACATACACATTTCATTTCTGATAGTGAGGTAAAATATTATTTATGTGCGGCTGATTGTGTGGTGCAACCTTATCGCCAGGCAACTCAAAGCGGGGTTACACCCCTCGCCTATCATTTTGAAGTTCCTATGATTGTTACTAATGTTGGAGGTTTAGCAGATATGGTTCCTGAAGGAGTGGGGCTTATTGCTGAACCAAATGAAAACGATATTGCTCAAAAGATCATTGATTTCTATGAATTAGGTGAAAATTATTTTTTGCAGCATCTTCGTGAAGAAAAAAAGAAATACAGTTGGAACAAAATGGTAGAAGCTGTAATTAATTAGCCTATTTTAAAAATCAGCTGATTATTTTAATGGAGAAAATAAAGAATATTATTAAGGCATCTGTAGATATTAAAAATAATATCCTGTTAGATGATAAAATATTACAAACAGTCAAAGACTGTGTATATATTTTAATTACAGCATTTAAAAGTGGCAACAAGGTTTTATTTTGTGGTAATGGGGGCAGCGCTGCAGATGCTCAACACCTGGCAGCTGAACTTAGCGGTAGATTTTATACAGACAGAGATGCTCTTCCTGCAGAAGCTTTACATTGTAATACCTCTTACATTACGGCTATTGGAAATGATTATGGATTTGACGAAATTTATTCAAGACTGATAAAAGGTATTGCTATTGAAGGGGATGTGCTGGTGGGATTAAGTACCTCCGGTAACAGCAAGAATATTTTAAAGGCTTTTGAAATCGCAAAAGAAAAAGGAATGATAACCATAGCATTTACGGGTGATACAGGAGGTAAGCTTAAAAAAACTGCAGATCACCTGATAAATGTTCCCTCTAATGATACACCCCGTATTCAGGAAAGCCATATCATGCTTGGGCATATAATTTGCCAATTAGTTGAGGAACAATATTTCAACACCCTGTAATATCGATAGTGATCTGGATAACAAAAGATAGGCTTAAAAGATAACTTATGATTGATATAAAACAAATAGATAAAAGCTGGACATTATTTTTAGATCGTGATGGGGTGATCAACAATGAAAAGCATATGAATTATATAAATACATGGGATGAATTTGAATTTTTTCCTGGGACAAAGGCCGCAATAAAAAAATTTACAGAAACTTTTGGCAACATTTTTATCATTACCAATCAACGCGGTGTGGCAAAAGGACTCACAAAATTAGAGGAACTTGAAACAATTCATAAAAACTTACTGGAAGAAATTGGCGCAGCAGGTGGGAAAATCACTAAAATTTATTTTTGTTGTGATATGGATAATTTTAGCCAAAATCGCAAACCGAATCCTGGGATGGGATTACAGGCTAAGCAAGAGTTTCCTGAAATCGATTTCTCAAAAAGCGTGATGATAGGAAATACTATAACGGATATGGAATTTGGTAGAAATTTGGGCATAGCCATTAACATATTTTTACCTTCTACTCACCCACACATAGGCGTTAAGCATCCTATGGTTGATAGAATATTTCCTGACCTTTTATCTGTTTCAAAAGCACTATAAGTTATAGTTAAATTTTATGTGTTTTTGATATTATAGTATAAATTATCTTTCTTTTGTTTAAAGTTTATGGATGAATAAGTTCGCTCTCACTTTTATTGTTTCTGCATTTTTGTTTAATAGCTTATATGCTCAGAAAATTAATTTATCAGATCTGAAAATATTACAGAAAAAAGAAGATTCATTAAAAGTTCTTTCATTAAAAATAATACAGGGTAGAACTGCCGGGGAGAGATTATTAGCAGACAGTCAGTTTACAAAAATTTTTGTAAGGGCATTAAAAGTTAAACATTCATTCCATTATGATTTTGATTCCTTAGTAACCATCTCTAAGCTATCCCCACCGGACAGTTCTTTTAAAATATTTACCTGGCAGATGGTAATTAATGATAATGTGGTTCGCCAACATGGAGCCATTCAAATGAGAACTACAGATGGGTTTCTGAAACTTTTTCCATTAATTGATAAATCAGATGTCACTATAAATATGGCTGATACGATCGGCAATAATTTTGGTTGGATAGGTGCAGTTTACTATAAACTTGTTCAAACTACTGCGGGCAATGAAAATTATTATACCCTTTTGGGGTACGACGAAAATAACATGCGCAGTAATAAAAAAATCATAGAAGTACTTTCATTTGAGAGTGGGCAACCAATATTTGGTGGTTCGTATTTTGATTTTGCCGACAACAAAGCTTTACCCCAAAATTCGGGCAGATTAATTTTAGAATATAAGAAAAATGCAAGCCCACGACTGGTTTATGATAAAGAACAGGATATGATAATTTATGAACATCTTATGTCACCATCAGGCGAAACTCAAAAAAAATACACTTATGTGGGTGATGGAGATTACGAGGGTTTAAAATGGAAAGGTGGTAAATGGGTACACATAGATAAAGTGTTTACCCAGGTAACTAAAGAATTTGACGAACCAGTACCAAATCCGATACGAAATGCAAACGGAGATATTGATAGAAGCAAATTAAAAAATAACGGTTTTGGTGATGA
>JBBJOK010000107.1:0-2376 GCA_037721545.1 Chitinophagaceae bacterium | reverse complement strand
TTCATCAAGTGTGCTTTCGCCCAGAAAATCATCTTCAAAAATATCCTTATCATAAAGCCTTACAGTATACCCTTCACCTGTAACTGCTGCATCATTCCCTTTGCTTATAAACCTCGCGGTTACTGCAAGGTTCATATCGTTACTTAAAGAAAAATCACTCATATTTGTTTTTTTTCATTTTAATCATCAAGTTTTAAAACAGCTAAAAAAGCTTCCTGCGGTACTTCTACATTTCCGATTTGCTTCATTCGTTTTTTGCCTTCCTTTTGTTTTTCCAAAAGCTTTCGTTTACGGCTTATATCACCACCATAACATTTGGCAGTAACATCTTTGCGCATGGCACTAATTGTTTCACGAGCTACAACCTTTGCACCTATTGCGGCCTGTATAGCAATTTGAAATTGCTGACGGGGTACTAATTCTTTTAATTTTTCACAAAGTTTGCGGCCGAATTCCTGCGAACGGCTTCGATGTATTAAGGCACTTAATGCATCAACCTTATCTCCGTTTAATAGAATATCCATTTTTACAATATCACTTTCCCGTCTTCCGATTGGATGATAGTCGAAAGATGCGTAACCTCTTGTTAAGCTTTTAAGCCTGTCATAAAAATCAAAAACTATTTCAGTCAAAGGCATTTCAAAAGTTATTTCCACTCTTGTTGGAGTTAAATACGATTGATGCGTTAAGATGCCACGCTTATTAATGCAAAGCGTCATTATATTTCCGATGTAATCTGAAGTAGTAATTATTTGAGCTTTGATAAATGGTTCTTCAATTTTTTCAATGCGACTGGGTTCAGGCATTTGAGAAGGGTTGTTAACCATTATTGTGTCCCCTTTTGTAGTATAAGCTACAAAACTAACATTGGGAACCGTTGTAATAACCGTTTGATTAAATTCCCTTTCCAATCTTTCCTGAATTATCTCCATGTGCAGCATTCCTAAAAATCCGCACCTAAACCCAAAACCAAGTGCCTGTGAAGTTTCCAGTTCAAATGTTAGCGATGCATCATTCAACTGCAATTTATCCATACAGTCCCTTAATTCTTCAAATGCATCGGTTTCTACGGGAAAAATTCCGGCGAATACCATTGGCTTCACATCTTCAAAACCCTTTATTGATTCTTTACTGGGGTTAACTGTTGTTGTGATAGTATCTCCAACCTTTACTTCTTTTGCATTTTTAATCCCGGTAATAATATAACCTACATCTCCTGCTCTTACTTCATTTTTTATTTCCATTCCAAATTTTAAAATCCCTACTTCATCAGCGCCATATTCTAAACCTGTATGAGAAAATTTAATTTTGTCACCTTTTTTCAATGTGCCATTAAAAACCCTGTAATAAACAATAATTCCACGGAAAGAATTATATACACTGTCAAATATCAATGCCTGTAAAGGTGCAGTGATATCCCCTGTAGGCGCCGGTATACGTTCAATAATTGCTGTTAATATTTCTTCAATACCGATACCGCTTTTTCCGCTTGCTAATAAAATATCTTCTGGTTTGCACCCAATAAGTTCTACTATCTGGTCTGTCACTTCAGGGATCATTGCCCCATCCATATCTATCTTATTAATAACAGGAATTATTTCAAGATCATTATCTATAGCAAGGTATAAATTGGAAATAGTTTGCGCCTGAATTCCTTGGGTAGCATCTACTAACAGTAAGGCGCCTTCGCATGCTGCCAAAGCCCTGCTTACTTCATAACTAAAATCAACATGACCCGGTGTATCAATTAAATTTAAAACATACTCCACTCCTTTCCATTTATAATTTATCTGGATGGCGTGGCTTTTTATTGTAATGCCTTTTTCTCTTTCCAGGTCCATATCATCCAGTACCTGCGCCTGCATATCCCTATCGCTTATTGTATTGGTAAATTCCAGAAGCCGGTCAGCCAGCGTACTCTTTCCATGATCTATATGAGCAATAATGCAAAAATTCCTGATGTCCTTCATAAATGGGTGCGAAGATAACAAAAAGCAGCAAGCGTTTAACAGGCAAGAGCGTTATTAGTACTTGCACGTTATCCAGGTAAAAATGCGGTATTAAAATAGTTATTTGATATTTAAAATTGCTAAGTAGTAGAAGCTTATTTCAGATTATTTTTTAGATATGGCGATGCCAAGAAAAATAAATTCGCAGGCTAAAACAGAAACCAATACTGGATTTGGAGTAAATGCTGCTGATTATGGAGGAGATTACTAAATAAAGATGGCAGGGCTAATTTAGAAAAAAGAGATATTGGGTATTTAGAAAAAATCAGTTAGTATCAACAAAGAAGAGCAGGTTACGGGTTAGTCTATTTGAGACTTTGAATAATGGTATCGAATTCTACTGGGTTTAAGGAAGCACCTCCAACCA
>JBBJOK010000106.1:3048-8694 GCA_037721545.1 Chitinophagaceae bacterium | reverse complement strand
TTAAATCTAATGGTGATACTGCTTTTGTGAATGAGGGAAACTATAAAATAAAACTTAAGTAGTATTTCATTCAACAATCCAATCAATCATAATCGCTATTTTTCTGTAGTAATTTTTTTCAATATTATCAACCCGGCCTAAAGCTATTTTTCACTGTCTTTATTGATTATTTTTATGCAATGCGTGAGGCAAGGTTTATAAAAAAAAATGTTGATAAGTGGAATGAATACCAGCATTCAGAAACCAATGATCCGGATGAAATGGCGGACCGTTTTGTTACGCTGTTAGATGATCTTTCGTATGCTAAAACATTTTATCCGCAAAGCAAGGTAACGCGGTGGATAAACAGTATTGCTGCCGGCATTTACCAAAATATTTACCAGAATAAAAAAGAAAAATATTCACGCATTCTACAATTCTGGAAGTATGAGCTGCCTTTGCTTTTTAGAAAATATCATAAAACTTTTTTATTCACGCTTATTTTATTTATAAGTTTTGTGATCATTGGGATTATATCTTCCGTTGCGGATCCCAATTATGCTGTCGACTTTTTTGATAACATGGTGCAGCCCGGTTATTATGATAAAACATTAGACCGTATTCAAAAAGGCGACCCGTTCGGGGTATATAAAGATGACAATCCTTTTTCAATGTTTGTCCGCATAGCGTATAATAATATTGGTGTGGCTTTTAAAGCGGTGGTGTCCGGAGTGGTATTTGGGATCGGTACCATTTATTTGATGTGGCATAATGGTTTAATGCTGGGTTGTTTTCAATATATATTTTTTTCGCAGGGATTGGGCTGGCAATCAGTATTGGTAATTTGGATACATGGTACGTTGGAAATTTCTGCCATAGTTATTGCCAGCTGCGCTGGTTTGATACTTGGATTTGGCTTTTTATTTCCCGGTACCTATACAAGAAAGCAATCCTTTATAAGAGCTGCAAAAGATGCGATGAAAATATGCATCAGTCTTGTTCCTGTTTTTATTGTTGCTTCTTTTTTTGAAAGCTATGTAACTCATTTAATGAGCAATACATTTGATAAAAATCCTGGAAATATTGGTTTACCTGTTCCCGTTGGGATACTTATATTAGCGGCTTCTCTGTTTTTCATTATTTGGTATTTTGTTGCATATCCTATCCGTTTACATAAAAAAGGAGTGAAGTTGATAGGCGATACAATTAATAAAGAGCCTGCAATAAAATGAACATTCTCACCAAATTATTATTTTCAGTTCTATTCTTTTTGCTTTGCGCAACAAATCTTGTTGCCCAGGATGATGATGCAGTGGATACTTCAGATGAGAAAAGTGGAGAATTTATTTCACCGGCATCTTTGGGTGACACCGTCTTAAACAGGAATAGTTTTGAAACAGATAATTCCGTTTTGGCCTATAAAGAAGATAAGGATTTTGCTTATATAAAATACCTGGATAGCCTACTAAAAAAAACCAAAGGCCTTACCGTAGATACTTTCAGCAGTAATAATACGGGTTCATTCAAACGAAAAAATGATTCCTCTCAGAATGCTGAATCAGCACCAGCTCGTAAGCCATTAAATATTTTCAGCAATCCAATTGTGAAGATCATATTATGGGTAATGGCAATTTTTCTTATTGGGTTTTTAATCTATAAATTATTTCTTGGAGAAAATTTTTTCCGCAGAAACCGGGCTTATCAAAAATCTTCCTTTACGCAAAAAGAGGGCGACATCATTACTGATCCTTCGGCTTACGATAAAATGATATCCCAGGCGGTTATGAATAAAAATTATCGGTTGGCTATCCGTTATTTGTATTTGCAGGCTTTGCAAAATCTTTCTGGTAAAGAAGCATTACAGCTTTCAACAGATAAAACCAACAATGAATATATTACCCAATTAAGAGGTAAACCCTATCAAAATGATTTTGCCGCCATTACATTGAGTTATGAATATGTGTGGTATGGGAAATTCGATATCAGTGAGGATACTTACAACAGGCTTCTGCGGGAATACACTTTATTACAACAAAAACTATAGGTCAACCTTGAATAAATATTTTCCATATCTAACTACCTGTTTGTGGATATTATTGTCACTTGGGTGCCGTCAACAAAAAGTGCGAACCCTGCCATCCCTAAATGAAACCTATAAAAAAGATGACAAAAAACCATTTGGTTCTTATATCACTTATACTCACTTTAAAAAACTGTTTGATAATAAATATATAAGTACCAATGCTGAAGCTTTTGATGTTAAATGGAAGGATATAAAGAATCATTCATCCAACACGCAATACTCATTATATTTTTTGATTTCAAAAAATCTTGAAGTAAGCGAGGGTGAAGCAGAAGCAATGGTTGATTTTATAAAAGAAGGGAACGATATGTTTATTGCTGCTGATTTTATTGATCAGAATTTACTTGATAAAATTAAATGTAAAACCGAAAGGCTTGATGAAATTATAAGCGAAGTGCATGGCAAAATGAATGAAACATTCGTAAAGATGGATTTTGGGAAAGATTATAAAACCACTGCATATAAATATTATTATTATCCATTTCTGAATTCTTTTTCAGGTTATGATTCTTCCGTCACAAGGGTAATGGGTGTTAATGAAGCCAGCAAGCCTGATTATATAATAAAGTTTATTGGTAAGGGACGTTTATATCTTCATGCTGCGCCGCGGGCATTTGGCAATTATTTTTTATTAACGGCTAATAATTTAGAATACTTAGACAATGTATTATCTTATTTAAGGTTGGAGCCAAAAAATATTTATTGGGACGAATATTATAAAACCCAAACTATAAACAGGAAAAAGAAAACATCGGGTAGCAATGGTAAATCCGGCGATGATGATAAAGACAAATTCTCTTCTTTTAATGTGATCAAACAAAACCCTCCCTTGTTGTGGGCATTTTGGCTGGCAGTAATTACGTTGGTTTTATATGTACTAATAAATATAAAACGTAAACAACGGGTGATCAGCGAAATTAAACCCAATACTAACACTACCCTTACATTTACAGAAACAGTAGGCAGGCTTTATCTGCAGAAGAAAAACAATAAGAGCATAGCAGAAAAAATGATAACTTATTTTTACGAGCATATTCGAAATACGTATTTTTTAAATGCCAGCCAGGTTAATAATGAATTTTTGAATTCATTATCCCGCAAAAGCGGAGTACCCGTGGATGTCACACAAAAACTATTCACTACAATTGATGCTGTAAATACCAATAATAATGTAAATGATATTGAGCTGTTACAACTTAATGAATTGATTCAAAATTTTTATAAAAATAAATCCTGATGGACGAAAATTTATTTCAGCAACGTGTTGATCTTACTGAGCTCAATAAAGCAGTTACGGATATACGCAATGAGATTGGAAGAGTAATAGTTGGGCAGTACAAAATGGTTGATTTGCTAATGATTGGGTTATTGTGTGATGGGCATTTATTAATTGAAGGTGTGCCAGGGGTTGCCAAAACGCTTACAGCAAAGCTGATGGCAAAAATTGTAGACGTAGGTTTTTCAAGAATTCAATTTACACCTGATCTTATGCCCAGTGATGTTTTGGGAACTTCAGTTTTTAACCCCAAGGCTGCTGAATTCCAGTTTAAGCAGGGACCAATATTTAGTAATATTATTTTGATCGATGAAATAAACCGTGCCCCTGCAAAAACACAATCTGCTTTATTTGAAGTAATGGAAGAAAGGCAGGTAACAATTGATGGAGTTACACATGCAATGGATTTTCCTTTCATGGTTTTAGCAACCCAAAATCCAATAGAGCAGGAGGGTACATACCGTTTGCCCGAAGCTCAGTTAGATCGTTTTCTTTTTAAAATTGATGTAAAATATCCTTCATTATCAGAAGAGATCAGTATCCTCACAAACCAGCATGCTCAAACGCAAAATACTTTACTTGAGAATGTAAATAAGATTTTATCGGCAAAACAAATTGACCAATACAGGCAAACGATTCATTCTATTATTATTGAACCACAGCTCGTGGAGTTTATTGCAAAAATTGTTAATGAAACACGTAATAATCCATCCTTATATTTAGGAGCTTCTCCCCGGGCATCGCTTGCTATACTGCGTTCATCAAAAGCAAATGCCGCAATAAAAGGCCGAGACTTTGTAACACCTGAAGATATTGTGGAAATGGCAGCGCCTGTAATGCGTCACCGAATAATTTTAACTCCTGAAAAGGAAATGGAAGGTATTACTGCGGATGAATTAATAGAAAGCATAATTAAGAATATAGAGGTACCGAGGTAGTCATTTCGTCAATAGTCAATAGTCAATAGTCAATGGTCAAGGCAAAGCATAATCTTTTACATACTCTTCTCTCTTCCCCCCGTCGGGGGATAGGGGGCTTTATTGGTGACCTTTTTCTTACCACACGGTTTTATATGGTAATGGTTGGCTGTATAATTTTGTTTGTTACCAGCTTTTTTTTTCCATCCATAACGGAGATTCCAAAGATCTGTTTTCAGATTATTTTAGTACTTATTCTGCTTGATTATTTATTTCTTTTCTCAGGTAAAAAACCTTCGGCACAACGTAATATTTCTGAAAGGTGGAGTAATGGTGATGAAAATAAAATTATTTTAAAAATCAGGAATGAATTTTATTTTCCTGTAAAGATGGAAATAATAGAGGAGCTACCTGAAAAACTTCAAATTAGAAACTGGAAACGAACAGCATACTTTAAATCAAAAGAGCAACAAAAATTTAATTACACTTTACGCCCGGTAGAAAGAGGCGAATATTATTTTGGAAATATTTTATTATTCGTTAGTTCTTTACTTGGGTTATTAATAAGGCGCAATACTATTTTTGCAGAAAAAATGGTGCCCGTATATCCATCTTTTATCCAACTGCGTAAATATGATCTGCTTTCCAGTGCAACGATACAATCAGAAACAGGAAGCAAAAGATTGCGCAAAATGGGTAATAGTATGGAGTTTGAGCAAATAAAAGAATATGTTCATGGCGATGACATCCGTACTTTAAATTGGAAGGCCTCAGCCCGAAAAGGTGGTTTGATGGTTAATACTTACACTGATGAAAAATCGCAACAAGTATATTGTATTATTGATAAAGGACGGTTGATGAAGATGCCATTTGGGGGGCTTACACTATTGGATTATGCCATCAACAGCTGCCTGATATTAAGTAATGTTTGCTTAAAAAAACAAGATAGGGTTGGTGTGATCACATTTTCAAATAAGTTGGGTTCTGTATTAGCGGCAGATAGAAAACCCATACAAAAAGAAAATATTCTGCAATTATTATACAATCAAAAAACCTCGTTTTTAGAAAGTGATTTTGAGATGTTATATATGCAGGTTCGTAATCGCATAAAGAACCGGAGTTTAGTAGTTTTGTTCACCAACTTTCAATCTTTGTCGGGTTTAAAAAGGCAGCTGGATTATTTGCGCTCAATTGCAAGTCATCATTTATTGTTAGTTGTATTTTTTGAAAATACTGAACTGCATCAATTAACTGTTTCAACAGCAAAAGACATTGAGCAGGTGTATGTAAAAACAATTGCAGAAAAATTTGCTTTCGAGAAAAGATTGATCGTAAAAGAGTTGATGAAACATGGAATATTATCCATCCTTACTCCGCCACAAAAGCTTACC
>JBBJOK010000106.1:0-2948 GCA_037721545.1 Chitinophagaceae bacterium | reverse complement strand
TTTTAAAACGGATAATCAATACCTACCGTAAAATTAAAATTTTCATAACGCCATCTTCTATTTGAGTCTTCTTTTCCAAATAAATTTGCCAAATTAATGTCGGGAATCTGCCAACCATCATTTGCGGTAATATCAGGGCGCTTAAATCTAAAGCCCATATCAAATTTTATCAGGAAATATCCAAAATCCAGCCTAAAACCCGTACCTGCTGATACGCCAAGCTGTTTATACAAATTTTTAAATTGAAATTGTGTGCTGTCCAACGACCCATTGGGTTTTGTATTTTTAAAATTCCAAATGTTGCCCACATCAACAAAAAGTGCACCCTTTAAAAAAACTGCATTGGAAAAAAGTGGTGCAATATTATAACGATATTCTGCATTACCCTCTAATTGCATATCACCCGTTCGGTCATTAAATAACCTGCTCTCATAAGGCGCCAATGGTTGTGAGCCAATTCCAATTCCTCTAAAAGGCCAGCCTCTCATGCTGTTGGGGCCGCCACCAAAATATTGTTTAAAGAATGGTAGGGTGGTATCTGATCTGGATAATGGAATACCCACACCGGCAAACAATCTGAACACGAGTGCAGATTTGGGATGGCTGGCTGTATAAATATATTCAACATCTGTTTTTATAAATTGTTTCAAATATTTACTCAAAAAATTGGGTTGTCCGTTTTTACTGATTGCATCTTTTAATCTTCCCCAAATTAAACCCGATTCTTCAATATTAAATTTAAAAGTAGTTCCGCGTTGAGGATATTTTGGATTTACATGAGAAGAAATATATCTTAAGCTTTGTCCCATAACTAATGCGGTATTAAAAGAATATCTTAAAAAGGGAAAAGTATCAAGCGTCTTCTGAAATCTTTCGGTGGTGTTATAAATTCTTCTAAAATCAATATTTATTGGCGTATATATCCAGCTGTGGTTGGCTTTACTTGTCCAGTTGTAGCCATGGGAAATATTAAATACCTGTTGATTAAAAAAATCAATTCGCTTTATTAATGAAACATTTGTATTTATGAAAGATTGTTGTACCAATAATTTTTTTCTGTTGATGCCTGAAAAAGGAGTAATGAATTTTGGAAATAATAAACTATTGCTGTAACTGATTTCATTTGAGTTGATAACAGATGAATTGTTAC
The DNA here is from genome assembly GCA_037721545.1 of Chitinophagaceae bacterium. Taxonomy (GTDB): domain Bacteria; phylum Bacteroidota; class Bacteroidia; order Chitinophagales; family Chitinophagaceae; genus Ginsengibacter. The sequence continues at coordinate 1,798 of JBBJOK010000106.1, read as the reverse complement.
GCCGGCTCGTATTAAATTCAACACCCGCCCTGATAGAATTAGTCATGCGTATGGCCTCTCTTGCTACATTGCGGTTTAGTAAGGATACATTCCCTGAAATGCCGAGAAGGTTGCCGGAATTTGATGCGGATATCGCATTAGTTGTATTGCTGTTAGCCGAGTAACTCAATTCAATATCACCTTCAAAACCGTATTTTTTTACAGGTGTTAATTTCACGATCAGGTCAAGCTGATTGCTATCCTTTACTTCAATAATATCTATTCCGGGGCTTTCCCAAACGCCTACCTTGTACAAACTGTTCAGTGTTTTAAAATAATCTTCCTGCCGGTATAAGCTTCCCTTTTTAACATACATATTTTTAACAAGCAGGCTATTTTTAAAAATATTTTTATGATATTTTATAATATACCCGTCTGAAATATTCTCAGTTAATGTAGAATCTGAGTAATTATCACCAGGAATATAATCAGGCAAAATATATATATCCCTTATATAAAATTTATTAAGCCTTGTGCTGTCTGGGGTCCTGTTTAAAAGCATTCCCAGTCGAATGGTGGGCTTATTTCTTTTTGCATTTGCTTCTGCCAGTAATTTCAATGCTTCAAATGGGTCATCAGTCACTGTGGTTAATGATTCAATGGTTGTGTCACCGGTTACCCTTAGTTCTTCTGTAGTAAATTTATAATAACCATTGTTTCTATAAAGATCAACAAGCCTTGCTGATTCCCGGGATATCGCCGCTTTGGTAACAGGTGTATTTTTTTGTAAGGGAGATTCATCTTTGGATTGCACCGCAAGCTGCTGAAGTTCCGGCTTATCTATAAGGTAAGCAAAAGTATCTATTAGTGTACGTTTGCCTGCTTCTACTTCGTAAGTAGTAGTAACTCTTTTCTGTTCTTTCTTTACGCTATCAATAAAATATTTAAAAGATGTTTTTGCATTATAATAACCCAGATTTATCATAGATGATTGCATATTATCTGCAGATGCACTGGCAGAAATAGTGTCAAATACAGGTGGCCTGTCAATGTAGTGCAGCAAAAAAGCAACATCCTTTACTTTTACTTTAGAACTATCATCAAGCTGCGTATTCAACCTTGATTTGATTATTACTTTTTCATCGGAGGTAACGCCATCAATATTCAGGTTTATATTATTGGCATAAACAAAAGGTTTATTTTTTTGATATTTACGAACAATGGTGCAGCTTGAAAAAATGAATACAGTTACTGCGACAAAAAAAAATGAAAAGGGATTGATTATTTTAGGACTTTTAAAAACCATAAATTGAGTGCATGCTGAGCAAAGCAATCGTCAAATATATTCAAAGTTTAGCCCATAAAAAATTTAGGGACGGGCATGGAGTATTTATTGCCGAGGGGCCTAAGGTTGTTAACGAACTTTTGCAATCAAATCACTTTCATCTCAAAATGGTTTGTGCATTGCCGGGCTGGATAAATGCAAATACCGTTGAACTAAAAAATGTTTCCGCCCAGGAGAAAATTGAAATAAGTGAAACAGATTTGGAAAAGATCTCCCACCTAAAAACTCCAAATAAAGTATTAGCTGTTTTTTATCAAAAGGTAAATAAATTTAGCCATGGTGATACCCCTTACCTTGAAAACCATTTTTCATTAATGCTCGATGATATTCAGGACCCTGGAAATATGGGAACCATTATTCGTACGGCTGATTGGTTTGGGGTAAAAAATATAATTTGTAGCAATGAATGTGTGGACTTTTACAATCCAAAGGTTGTGCAGGCATCTATGGGAAGCCTTTCAAGAGTAAATGTTA
>JBBJOK010000105.1:7021-8696 GCA_037721545.1 Chitinophagaceae bacterium | reverse complement strand
TTTTTGTTTAAAAAAAGCTTAATTATCAATATAAAATCGAACAAAATTTTATTTCATCTCTGCAAAATATTTATGGAAGTACGGTATCGTTTCTATGCCTTTATAAAAATTAGCAAGATCAAATTTTTCATTAGGGCTATGCAGGTTATCACTATCTAAACCAAAGCCAAGGAAGACCACTTTAATTCCTAATTCTTTTTCAAATAACGCACAAATAGGGATACTACCGCCGCCACGAACAGGAATGGGTTTTTTACCAAATGTAGTTTCCATCGCTTTGGCTGCAGCCTGGTATGCTTTGCTGTCGATAGGCGTCATATAAGGTTCGCCACCATGATGTTCAAATGCGTTTACCGTAACACCCGCCGGAGCAATTTTTCTAAAATACTCCAACAACTTTTCAGTAATTTTTACAGAGGATTGATTGGGCACAAGCCTTGCAGAAATTTTTGCTGTTGCCTTTGATGGCAAAACTGTTTTAGCTCCCTCCCCCTGGTAGCCTCCCCAAATCCCATTCAATTCAATAGTGGGGCGTATGCCTGTTCTTTCATTGGTAACAAAACCCTTTTCTCCCCATAATTCTTTCACACCGAGGTCTTTTTTATATTCGGCTTCATCATAAGGTGCGGCGGCCATTAATTTTCTTTCTTCATCGGTTGATATTACCACATCATCATAAAACCCCGGTATGGTAACATGATTATTTTCATCATGGCATGACGCGATCATTTTTGCTAAAATAGTAATAGGATTTGCAACGGCACCACCATAAACCCCGCTGTGCAGATCACGGTTTGCACCGGTAACTTCCACTTCAATATAACTTAGCCCCCTTACACCAATATCAATGCTTGGGTTTTCTAAACTTATCATTGCTGTATCACTTATTAAAATCACATCCGCCTTAAGCAATTCTTTATTTTGGGCAACAAATTTTCCAAGGTTGGGCGAGCCTACTTCTTCTTCTCCTTCAATAATAAATTTTACATTGGTTTGCATTGTATTGGTCTGCATCATCGTTTCAAATGCTTTTATGTGCATATAAAACTGGCCTTTATCATCGCAGGAACCTCTTGCAAAAATTTTCCCGTCTTTGATAACCGGTTCAAAAGGTCCGCTATGCCAAAGTTCTAATGGTTCGGGGGGTTGAACATCATAATGGCCATACACCAATACAGTAGGTTTGGCAGGATCAATTATTTTTTCACCCACAACAACCGGATGCCCGTCAGTAGGATAGAGTTCAACTTTATCTGCGCCTGCATCAAGCAAGCGTTGCTTAACTGCTTCGGCACACTTTACAAGATCTTGTTTATTTTCAGTTTTTGCACTGATAGAGGGAATTCTCAGAAGTTCCAGCAACTCTTCTAAAAATCTATCTTTATTTTTTTCCTGGTAATCTTTCCATGTTTGCATGATCAATATTTTTTTCAATGAAAATTAATGCTTACGAAAGTAAGTATTATGTGTGAACCCAATGGGATCGGGGCAATATAAGGTTGATGAGAGTTACGGAATTAATAGAGTGGGCCTTTAGGATATCTAGTAAATAAGCATTAAAACTCTTTAATCTGTTAATCGATTAGAATGATTCACTCAATTAACAATTTTAACCCAAAATTTATTTGGAGGGAATGTTTCTCTTATTATACATTTGCAGCAGATTGCTTTTCAA
>JBBJOK010000105.1:5565-6921 GCA_037721545.1 Chitinophagaceae bacterium | reverse complement strand
ATCAGCCTTTGTTTTAGTTGTATCATTTTAAAAGATGCTTCTAAGCAAAGGCTGAGTCTATTAATACCTATCCTAATTGAATAATTTTACAGGCATTATGAAAATTACATTATTGAACCTTTGTTAAAAAACGCTGTATACCGCTCCCACACATAATTCCAGTTAACAACATTCCACCAGTTTTCAATATACTCCGGTCTCTTATTTTGGTACTTTAAATAATAGGCATGTTCCCAAACATCTAAACCCAATAAGGGAAAGCCTTTTATTTCACTAGTATTCATGATAGGATTATCCTGGTTAGGTGTTGAGCCTATTTTTAAACTATTATAGCTATCTGCATACAACCAGGCCCATCCGCTTCCAAAGCGATTTTTACCGGCATCACTAAATTGCGTTTTAAAATTTGCAAATGACGTAAAGTTTTTTTCGATAGCCGATAATAATGGGGCGGATGGTTTATTGTCGGCTTGTTTTGGCCTCATACATTGCCAAAACATTTCATGATTATAATGTCCCCCGCCATTATTGCGGACCTTGGCAGAATATTTTGAAACATTTGCGAGAATATCCTCTAACGATCTACCGGCATCTATACCTTCAGCCTGCGCAGCTTCTTTTAAATTTTTTGAATATGCTGCTGCATGTTTGGAATAATGTATTTCCATTGTTGTTGCATCAATCACATTTTCCAATGCATCGTATTTATATGGCAATGGCTTTTGATCAAACCCTGTTTTTAAAGGATAGCTTACAACATTTTTAGCCGTTGAACAAGATTCTAAAAGTGACCCCAATGCACCGCCGCCAATGCTTACAGCCAGCGTGCCTTTAACGGAGTTTTTTAAAAAATCTCTGCGATCAGTTGGATTAATTTTCGACATAAAAATTTATTTTAAAGGATAGGAATGTTTTTCTTTTTTAAAAATACCTGATACTCTCTTAAGAAATATACGATAAAATTCTGTATTAAATAACTGCGAATCCCTTACAGCTTTATAAGTGAGAAAAACACCGATCGGAAATAATACCATAATGGGCAGCCACATACCCGTCATTGGTGTAAGTATCTGTTGCCTAACCAGTTTCTCACCAAATGTACTAAGCAAATGAAACACCGTAAAAAAAAGCAATGCTACAAGAATGGGCATACCCAACCCCCCTTTTCTTATAATAGATCCCAACGGTGCGCCGATAAAAAGCAATACAAGGCAAGCTGTTGATAAAGAAAATTTTCTATGCCATTCTGTTAACATAGTACGAACATTATTTATCGTATTATCATACTCAGTGCCTGAAATTTGAATTATACTTCGTGAAGTACTTACATTATTTAAAGCGGCCTGATGAACTAAC
>JBBJOK010000105.1:2676-5465 GCA_037721545.1 Chitinophagaceae bacterium | reverse complement strand
GTAAGCTTTATATCTAGCTGGCTAAGATCGAACAACTTATTATATTCTTTAAAACTCAGCCTTACGAATTCATTATTTAATCCGCTTATTTCCCCTTTCTCTTCATAACGATTACCATTTTGTAATTTGAATTCCAGAAACTTTTTATCTACACTCATTTTCATTGTTCCTTTTTCTGACATTACTGTATTATCCTGAGGGCCATTCGATTGTTCGTAAATCAATATATTATGTAATGTTGTTTTATCTTTTTCCTTTTTTGCCACTTTAATGGTGAAGCCCGTAAAACCCTTATAAAATACTCCATCTTTTAAGTCGAACGCAGGGCTTTTACGATAAATGTCATTGTAGATTACAGCAAATTTTAAAGTAGCAACAGGGATTATATAGTTAGCAAATAGAAATGTAATAAACCCCAACACAATCGCTACAAAAAAAAGCGGGCGCATAAACCTTAGCAAAGAAATTCCGGAAGATTTAATAGCAACCAATTCAAAATTTTCTCCAAGTTTACCAAAAGTCATTATGGAGGAAAGCAAAATGGCAATGGGCAATGCAAGAGTAACTAATGTGGCACTGGCATAAATTAAAAACTTTGTAAGCGTGTAAATATCCAGCCCTTTACCTACCAGGTCATCTATATATTTCCACAAAATTTGCATTATAAATACAAATAGCGTAATAAAAAAAGTGACAATAAACGGCCCTACAAAAGCTTTAAGAATTAGTTTATCTAACTTTTTAATCACAGGGTAATAATGTTAACTTTGAAGCTATTTTTATCTCTTAGAAAATGTTATCAAAAATACAGCTTTCCCCAGAGGAAATGGAGTTAGTGAATAATACTGAATGGATTGTAAACAAACGGGTTATCACTAAAAAAGTTTATGAGATGTTTGGGGATATTAGCCTGGTAATGAAAAAGGAGATCAATACTTCATACAGTTATTTATTTCCTGAAAATATTAAGCATCAAAGTGGAAAAATATCACAGGGAGAAAATTATCAATTGCTTCCCTACGCCATTTTAGATTACCCGGCATTTTTTTGGAAGGAAAGAATATTTGCAATAAGAACCATGTTCTGGTGGGGAAATTTTTTTAGTATCACCCTGCATTTATCCGGCATTTATAAACAAAAATTGATCTCCAATTCAGCGGGCATTCATTCGTTTTTGCAAATGAATAATTTTTTTGTTTGCGTAAATAAAGATGAGTGGCAACATAATTTTGAAGAAAATAACTACCTGCCTGCCGCAGATATTACTTTGAATCATTTTGAGGAAATAAAAAATCAGGATTTTTTTAAAATTTCCAAAAAAATACCCTTAGCTGAATGGCAAAATGCCGGTGAATTTATTATAAATTCTTTTCTGGAAATTATGCAGTTATTGCAACTTAGTTACCCAGCCGGTAAAAAAGATCTTTTATTTGAGTCTCCCAAAGCTGGCTCTGGTCTTTGATCTCTTTTTTTTCTGCAAAATCAGTGATGGTGAGGATGGTGAGATTTGTAACTTCTGATTTATCAATTTTAAATTCAAAATATTCACCCTTGGGAGAATTTACCCAATGGTAACGGATAAATTTATTTTCTTCACTGTCCATTATTTCTGCTTCTTCTTCATCAGATCCATCCCACGAAAAACTAAATAAGCCTTCACTTTCTTCTACTTTGTCAGCAAACCATTCCTGCAAGCCGGTTTGACTTGATAAAAAATCATATAAAATTGCTGGTGAACATCTAACTGGGTACTCTAATGTGTACTTAACTTTCTTACTCATCTTTAAAATACTGTGTTGTATATGTGCAATAATAGAAAATAAATCAACTAAACAAAACTTTATTTATAGGGTAGAATTAAAACAGGCAAATAAAAACATAGTTACTTGCTATTTACATACGATAAGTACATATAAAATGTTTTACACATACTTTACTTGTTAAATTTTCGTTTAAGTAGGAATTTATAACCAATCTTTACCCTTAAACTGCCCAAAAAATAAGCTGATGAGTATGCGTCAACTCAAAATCTCTAAATCAATCACTAACCGAGAAAGCCAGAGTTTAGAAAAATATCTGCAGGAAATCGGAAGAGTAGATTTAATTACTCCTGAAGAAGAAGTAAGGCTTGCAGTACTTATTAAACAAGGCGATCAACTCGCTCTTGACAGATTAACCAAAGCTAATTTACGTTTTGTGGTTTCTGTAGCCAAGCAATATCAAAGCCAGGGCCTTACTTTACCCGATTTAATTAATGAAGGCAATGTGGGATTGATAAAAGCCGCACAGCGGTTTGATGAAACAAGGGGATTTAAATTTATTTCTTATGGTGTTTGGTGGATAAGACAAAGTATTATGCAGGCACTTGCTGAACATGCAAGAATCGTACGCCTTCCGTTAAATAAAGTTGGATTAACAAACAGAATCAGCAGAGCATATTCTCAATTAGAACAGGAGTTTGAAAGGGAGCCTACTCCTGAAGAATTAGCTTTTCAATTAGAGATGGATGTAGAAGAAGTTTCAGCTACACTAAATATTGCTACCCGCCATCTTAGCATGGATTCTCCTTTGTGTGAGGGTGAAGACAGTACCCTGATGGATGTTTTACGTAACCCTAATTCTGAAAGCAGCGACCTTAAAATTGAATTTAAAGAATCACTAAAAAAAGAAATTGACCGCTCATTAAGTGCTTTAACGCATCGGCAAAAAGATGTTATACAATATTTCTTCGGAATTGGAATTGATCATCCGATGAGCCTTGAGGATATAGGGAATCATTTTCATTTAAC
>JBBJOK010000105.1:0-2576 GCA_037721545.1 Chitinophagaceae bacterium | reverse complement strand
ATAAATCATGTTCGAATCGTTAAGTGATAAATTAGACTCCGCCTTTAAAAACCTAAAAGGGCAGGGGAGAATTACCGAATTAAATATTGCTGCCACATTAAAGGAGATACGCCGTGCATTAGTGGATGCAGACGTAAACTATAAAATCGCCAAAGAGTTTACTGATTCGGTAAAAGAGAAAGCCACCGGAGAAAAAGTTATTAATGCGATAAGCCCCGGCCAGTTAATGGTGAAAATTGTAAAGGACGAGCTTGCGGTATTAATGGGTGGTACGGAAAGTGACCTTGAACTGAAAGGCAATCCCACAATCATTTTAATAGCAGGTTTGCAGGGAAGTGGTAAAACAACTTTTAGTGGTAAGCTCGCAAATTATTTAAAAACAAAAAAAGGAAAATTTCCCTTGTTGGTTGCTGCAGATATTTATCGGCCTGCTGCCATCGAGCAATTAAAAATTTTAGGAGAACAGGTAAAGGTAGATGTGTATAGTGAACCTGAGAATAAGGATGCTGTTTCAATTGTACAAAATGCAATTAGGGAAGCTAAGTCAAAAAATAAGAATGTACTTATTATAGACACTGCCGGCCGGTTAGCTGTTGATGAGGTGATGATGACAGAAGTTGCTAATATAAAAGCAGCTGTAAACCCGCAGGAAATTTTATTTGTAGTAGATAGTATGACGGGCCAGGATGCTGTGAATACTGCAGCGGAATTTAATCGCAGATTAGATTTTACCGGAGTTGTGTTAACCAAATTGGATGGAGATACAAGAGGCGGTGCGGCTATATCCATCAAATCAACAGTTACCAAGCCCATAAAGTTTGTAAGCAGTGGAGAGCAAATGGATACACTGGATATTTTTTATCCTGAGCGTATGGCGCAACGGATACTAGGAATGGGAGATATAGTAAGCCTGGTAGAAAAAGCACAGGAGCAATTTGATGAGGAGCAGGCAAAGAAACTTGAAAAAAGAATTCGTAAAAACCAGTTTGATTTTGAAGATTTTAAGACCCAGTTGCAGCAAATTAAAAAAATGGGAAACCTTAAGGACCTGATGGGGATGATACCGGGAGTTGGCAAACAAATAAAAGATATAGATATTAATGATGATGCTTTTAAGGGAATAGAAGCACTTATAAATTCAATGACCCTTGAAGAGCGAAGAAATCCTGATATTATTAATCCCAGCCGCAAGCAACGCATAGCAAAAGGAAGTGGTAAGGATATTGCAGAGTTAAATGCGTTTATAAAGCAATTTGAACAGATGAAGGACATGATGAAAATGATGAATAAAATGCCAATGGGCAAGCTGGCAGGGTTGGGCAAAAGATAATTTCAACTTTCATTTGGATTTTTTACTTTCGGCCCTTATCTTCGCTGTCCCTTAGGAAACAAAATTTAATAACAACCCAAAAAAAATTTCTATTTTTTATGGCTGTAAAAATGAGATTGCAACGGCATGGCTCTAAAAAGAGACCCTTTTACTTTATAGTAGTTGCAGACGGACGTAGTCCCCGTGATGGTAAATTCATCCAAAAGTTAGGCTCTTATAATCCTTTAACGGTTCCTGCCTCTATCCAGATTGACAGGCAAAAAGCATTAGATTGGCTGCATAAAGGTGCTCAACCAACTGATACTGTCCGCAGAATTTTAAGTTTTAAAGGAGTGTTATTCCTTAAGCATTTATTGCGGGGTGTTACCCTTGGCTTATTTGATGAAGCTACTGCAATGGAAAAGTTCACAAAATGGAGTGGAGAGCATGAGCAAGAGTTTGCAAAACGCCAGGATAGTCATAAAAAAGCCAGGCCTAAAGGCAACCAGCCGTTTGTAAAGAAAGAAAAGCCAGTTGCAGTAGCTACTGAAAATGAAACTTCCGGGGAAACCGAAGGTGTTTCACAGGAGGCTGAAGTAACTGCAGAAGCAGAACAGAAAACAGAAGAATAAATTTTTTAATTACAATATTTATTAAAGTCCCGTTTTATCGGGACTTTTTATTTCTTATTTTTTGTATCGAAAAGTGCACAAAGATTGCGCAATGAACACTAAGAATCTTTGCGAACTTTGCGGTTCTTTGTTTTCTTTGCGATACTTTTTATTATGGATAATTATTTTAAAATTGGCAAACTCGTAGCCACATATGGTTTAAAAGGCGAAATAATACTACAACATAGCCTTGGTAAAAAAACTTCATTAAAAGGCTTAGAATCACTTTTTATTGAAGAAAACAAGGACAGCTTCATTCCCTGGTTTATTGAATCAGCAAAAATTAAAAGTGAAACAGAAACGTATGTAAAGTTTGAAGGTATCAGCAGTAAAGAAGCAGCACATACTCTTATTCAAAAAGAAATTTGGATATTGGAAAATGATTTTAAAAAATTTGCCGATAAATCTGCACCCATTTCTTTATTGGGTTTTACGATGATCAATGATGAAGAAAATTTAGGGGAAATTTTTGAAATTATTGAACAACCTCATCAGGTTCTATGCAAAATACTTTTAAATGGTAAAGAGGCGCTAATACCCATTCATGAAGAATTTTTGGATAAGGTTGATAAAAAAAATCGTAAAGTTTTTGTTAC
>JBBJOK010000104.1:0-8714 GCA_037721545.1 Chitinophagaceae bacterium | reverse complement strand
TCATTCGGCTACAGGATGATTATGGAAGATAGCCGCAATTTAGAAGCTTTGATTTCAGTGGTTCAAAAATTGTTTTATGAGCCTGAGTATTGTTATTTGCACTTAATTTTCTGATGAAAGCTTTATATAAATCACTTGAGACAGCGTTTGAAAGGTTTAGCCTGATTGCGACCCGGGTTTTGGGTAATTCAATAACTTTCATACTCGCATTAATACTTGTTATCACCTATTTTACTGATGAAAAAGTTTACAACCGGCCAGGATATCTGATTCTTATGGATATAATATTTGCTACCACTTTTCTTAGCATCTTCATTATTCAAAAATCTGTAAATCGCTTTTCTGCTGCATTGCATTTGAAAATGAATGAGCTGGTTGCCTCACACGATAATGCAAGCAATAGAATTATTAATATTGAGGAAAAAACAGAAGAAGAGATAAGAGATCTTGCCAAGCATTATTCAACGATAGCTGAAAAAGCAAAAACTTCTGAAACAATGCAATCCTCCCATTCAATAGAGCATATAATAGATGAGGCTAAAAAGAGGGAAGAAGAAAAGGGTTAACGTTGCGGCATTCGTGGATACATTATTACAAATAGGATTTATTGTTTCTGTCATTTCTTACATTAAGAATTGGTAAATTAATTGATAAGTTTTTTAAGAATCTACAAAATAGAATGATACATTCAATCATCATTAAAGCTCTTCCAAAACCTCATTGGTTTACAAATTAAGATAAACAACTAATAATTTAACTCCTTCAAATTAATCTGATATTCTTTGCGGACGGTTGGCACAACAAAAAGCGGATTTTAGTATCAATTAAGCTAGCCGCATTTTTGAAGATTAAAATGTGTACAATTACAAAAAATAAGCCCTCAAACTAATGAAGGCTTATAAATCTAAGGAGTAGATTTTGAGAAACCAAAACAATATGTACTTTTTTTTTTACTCAAAAAAAAATAATCGACCAACGGTAGGTTAAAATCGATGAACGTACTTTAATAACTATTAAAATCTTTTTTTACTAGTAAAATCTGTTTGTTGGTAAACCCGTAAAATCTGTTACCGGCGCCGTAGTTTTTATTGGTATGAATTATTCAAACAGGCAAATGAAAATTGCTAAATTCAAGTTTACAGAAAATCCTAGAAAATTTTGAGTAAAAATAAAAAAACCGCCTAGCGTATGTGCGCTAAACGGCTTTTTAAAAACTACTCCTTATAGAATAAAATTTACGAAAATCTGATATGTGTGGTTTAAATAATTTTATAGAAATTCTTCTATATATCCGTAGAAATTTTTCGCATTGCCATGAGGATCTTCTATAAAGTATTGAAATGCCTGTATTAAGGGTAAATAAAAGTAAGTAATAAAAAAAGGTTAGTGCTGGAGAAACTTTTTACAGTTAAAAAGATTGTTTGGGTCACCTATTTGGGTCACCTTCACCTATCTAAAAAGCAAAAGTCATTGTAAATCAATGACTTAATTGTTTAAAATGTGGTGTGGGGCGGGATCGAACCGCCGACACAAGGATTTTCAGTCCTTTGCTCTACCGACTGAGCTACCGCACCATAGATTTTATTCGGGGAGCAAATATATGATTTTAGATTGTCTAGTTTCCGTATTCACACAAAAATTTTATTCTCATAATTTTTAACTGTTCCCACGTGTAATTTCCATCTGCCAATTCTTCCTTTGCAATATCAAGGCTTGATGTTTGGCAACCTTTAAAATAATCAATTATTTCTTCTCTTTCGTACTCTTCAACAAGGTCTTCAATAGCATAATCTAAATTTAATCTTGTTCCACTGGCTACAATGGTTTCCATTTCATCTAAAAGTTCTTCAATCTTTAAAGTTTTTGTTTTTGCGATAAGCTCTAAGGGCATTTTTTTATCAACATTCTGAATAATAAACACCTTGTTGTTATTCTTATTCAACACACTTTTCATTACAAACTCATCCGGCTTTTCTATATCATTTTGTTCAACATAATTGTTTATCAAATCAGCAAATGGTTTACCGAATTTTAAAGCTTTACCCTTACTAATTCCCTGGCATTTTTCGAGTTCCTGTACCGTAGTAGGGTAAAGAGTTGCCATATCCTGTAAACTATTTTCCAGAAACAAAACAAAAGGTGGAAGATTGTGTTTTTTTGCTTGTTCCTGACGAAGTTTTTTCAACATTTCAAATAGTACTTCATCAGCAGCACTTCCACTAACACCTGTACTGCCCTCTCCTTCATCATCATCTGCATTCGCTTCCTCAAATTTATTATTTAATGCTATTTTAAATGACACAGGTTTCTTTAGAAAAGCCTCACCTTTTTTAGTAAATTTTAATACGCCATATTCTTCAATATCCTTTTTAATAATGTTTTCGACTAACATTTGTCGTAATAATGAATTCCAAAAGTGTTGATCTTTTTCTTTGCCAATCCCATAAATCTCTAGCTCATCATGCCGATACATTTTTATTTGTGGGTTTGGACTGCCTAATATCACACAAATAGTGTAATCCATAACAAAGCCTTCTTTCAACTCCTTTATTACTTTAAGCGCCTGTTGCGCCTCTGTTTTAGATTCTATTAGTTCTTTTGGATTTTTACAATTATCACACATGTCATCACACGTTTCCTTTTGATATTCTTCTCCAAAATAGCTTAATAAAATTTTTCTCCTGCAAGCTGCGCTTTCTGAGTAAGCAACGGTTTCATTTATCAATTGCGCACCTACTTCTCTTTCGCTTAATGCTTTATCACGCATTAAATGCTCAAGCTTGGCAACATCTTTATGCGAATAATATAAAATGCATTTTCCTTCTAAGCCATCTCTTCCTGCTCTACCCGTTTCCTGGTAATAATTTTCAATTGATTTTGGAATATTATAATGAATAACAAAACGCACATCGGGTTTATCTATTCCCATACCAAAAGCAATAGTGGCAACAATTACCTGAACCTCTTCATTTAAAAATTGATCCTGTCTTCTTGCCCGTAATTTAGCATCTAACCCTGCATGATACGCAACAGCTTTTATACCGTTTGCCATGAGCATTTCCGCTAACTCTTCGGTGGTTTTTCTATTTAATGTATAAATTATTCCGCTTTTTCCCATGTTCTGCGAAATAAATTTTACGATACTTTTTACTGCCTGGTCTTTATTTATCTTGGGCTGTACCTCGTAATGAAGGTTGGGGCGGTTAAAAGAAGAAATAAAAATATTGGGTTCACGTAATCCAAGATTTTTAACAATATCACTTTGAACCTTGGGTGTTGCTGTAGCGGTTAGAGCAATTACGGGAATCTCCTTATTTATTTGATCCATTATCTCCCTAAGCCGTCTGTATTCAGGCCTGAAATCATGACCCCACTCGCTGATACAATGTGCTTCATCAACTGCAAAAAAAGATATTTCAAGGTCTTTAAAAAATTCGACATTATCTTCCCTGGTAAGTGTTTCCGGTGCCACATAAAGCATTTTGGTTTTTCCTGAAACAAGATCTTCCTTTACAATTTTTTGCTGGCCTTTATTTAAAGTACTGTTTAAGAAATGTGCTACATCGTCACTACTGCTATATCCTCTCATAAGATCAACCTGGTTCTTCATCAATGCAATTAAAGGCGAAACTATTATTGCACAGCCTTTGCTAATTAAAGCCGGTAGTTGATAACACAGGCTTTTACCTCCGCCCGTGGGCATAATTACAAATGTATCCTTACCCTCTAAAAGGCTTTTGATTATTTCTTCCTGGGGATATTTAAACCCATCAAAACCAAAATGCTCATGAAGTTGTTTGCTAAATTCTGAAGTCTGTTTATCAGATTGGGTCTTTTTCTTTAAAGCGGTTTTGGGTGCGCTCTTAACTTTTGTATTTATTGTAGTCATATCATTCTTTCCGGCTCACTATTTTAAAAAGTTCACAAAGTTAATTTAATTACAAGGCAATAAAAAACTCAATAAGAAAGCAGTGAGATGAAGTAGTAAGTTTTTTAATAAGGAATAAGATACAATTTTTTAAACAGTAAATTGAATTAGATTTCCCTTTTTGACTTATCAGGCAATTAAAGTACGTTTGCAACTGAATTTCCTCCAATTCGCTGAAAAACACATCCGCATTGTGATAACTAAATTTCTGCTCCCCTTGCATTATTTAATCAGTAAAGTATAAATGCAAAAACCTGATATAGTTTCATTAGCTAAACAAACAATCGTTCAGGAAGCCGAGGCTGTTGCCGGTATGGTAAATTTTATAAATGATGATTTTAAAAAAATTATTACTCTTTTAATTAATTGTAAAGGAAGGCTTGTAGTAAGCGGTATAGGCAAAAGTGCAATCATTGCACAAAAAATTGTTGCCACACTTAATAGTACAGGAACTCCTTCATTGTTCATGCATGCTGCTGATGCAATTCACGGGGATGTAGGAATGATACAGCAGAATGATGTTGTAATGGTAATAAGTAAAAGTGGTGACAGCCCGGAGATAAAAGTTTTAGTGCCTATTGTAAAAAATTTTGGAAATAAAATAATTGCCATGGTGGGGCAAACTCAATCTTACTTAGCAAAGCAGGCTGATCTGATACTAAACACCACTGTTGACAAAGAAGCCTGCCCCAATAATTTAGCGCCAACCACAAGCACTACTGCTCAAATGGTGATGGGTGATGCCGTTGCAATTTGTTTAATGTACTCACGTGGGTTTAGCGCTGATGAGTTTGCCAAGTTTCACCCCGGTGGCACGCTTGGAAAAAAATTGTACCTAAAAGTTTCGGATCTCTCCTTAAATAATGAAAAGCCTTATGTAACTGAAACAGGCTCACTTAAAGATATAATTGTAGAAATTACAAAAAACCGTTTAGGCGCTACAGCAGTGATAGATAAAAATAAAAATATTGCCGGAATTATTACTGATGGAGATTTGCGTCGTATGTTAGAAAAAAGTATTTCGTTACAGGATATTACTGCAAAAGCAATTATGTCTGCAAACCCAAAAACTATCTCAAAAAATGAACTTGCAATAGATGCATTAGATCTTATGCGAAAAAATAACATCAGCCAACTATTGGTTGTTGATAACGAAAAATATGCAGGTATAATTCACTTGCACGACCTGGTTCGTGAGGGAATCATTTAATTGATAATAACACTATGAAAAAAAATAATTATGTAGCAATAATGGCTGGCGGAATTGGCAGTCGTTTTTGGCCTATGAGCCGGACAGGCTATCCTAAACAATTTTTGGATATTTTAAACCATGGCAGAACACTTATTCAATCTACCTATGACAGGTTTGCTCAGTTTATTCCAAAAGAAAATATTTTTGTAGTTACAGCACAACAATATTGCGAGATAGTATCAGCACAACTTCCAGACTTAAATCCGGAGAATATTTTATGTGAACCTTCAAGAAAGAATACAGCACCTTGTGTTGCTTACATAGCTTATAAGCTGCAGCAGCTAGACCCAAAAAGCAATTTGATTTGTGCTCCCGCAGATCATCTTATTTTAGAAGATACCAATTTCATAAAAGTTAGTTTGGAAGCGCTCGCCTTTACAGAAAAACATAATGCCTTATTAACTATGGGTATTAAACCTTCTCATCCAAACACCGGGTATGGGTATATTCAATATGAGGAACAATCTGTAACAGACAATATTTATAAAGTAAAAACCTTTACAGAAAAACCAGATCTTGAACTGGCAAAAACCTTTATTGTGAGTGGGGATTTTTTATGGAACTCCGGCATTTTTGTGTGGCAAACTAAAACCATAATTTCTGCATTTGAAAAATATCTACCTGAAATACATGAAGTTTTTGACGCAGAAAAAAATCTATTCAATACGCCGGAAGAACAAAATGCAGTAAACAATATTTATCCCCAATGTGTAAATATTTCTATTGATTATGGTATTATAGAAAAGGCTGATAATGTGTATGTAATTCCTTCGTCATTTGGATGGAGTGATTTGGGAACATGGGGCAGCGCTTACGAAAATCTTGAAAAAGATTATTTAGAAAATGCTGTGGCAGGCAACAATGTAATGGTTTTTGATTCTACAAAAAATGTTGTTCATGCAGATAATAAAAAGCTCGTTCTAATACAAGGGCTTGATGATTTTATTGTTGTAGACACCAAAGATGTTTTACTTATTTGCAAAAGAGATAAAGAACAGGAAATTAAAGAATACCTGGCAGAGGTAAAAAGAAACAAGGGAGATAAGTTTATATAATCATTTGGGTAAACACCTTACTAATTGATAATCATTTATTCAGATTTTAAAAATTTGATTTGTCCATCCCTTTAATCAATAGCAAGCTCCCATCTGTAGGGCCCACTATATTTACCGTAATGAGTTCGTTAGCGGTTGAGCACAAAGCTATCAACCTGGGGCAAGGTTTTCCTGATTATCCAATGAATGAAAAATTAATATCATTGGTAGAGCAGTATATGAAATCAGGGCACAATCAATATGTACACATGAATGGACTTCCGGCATTACGGAATGTTATTGCAGATAAGGTTAATGGATTATATCAACATCAAATAGATCCTGAAAAAGAAATTACCATAACACCGGGCGGTACGTATGCTATTTATACAGCACTTACAACTGTGTTACAACCTGGTGATGAGGTAATTGTTTTTGAGCCGGCGTATGATAGCTATATCCCAAATATTGAGATCAATGGAGCTACCCCTATTTTGATCCCCCTTGTTTATCCTGACTATAAAATAGACTGGAATGAAGTAAGAAAAAAAATTTCTCCTAAAACAAGAATGATTATGATTAACTCTCCGCACAATCCATCAGGAAGTGTGTTGGGTAAAGAAGATATAAAACAATTACAAAATATAGTAACGGGTACAAATATTTTTATTTTAAGCGATGAAGTATATGAGCATTTAATTTTTGATGATCTGCAGCATGAAAGTATATTGAGATATCCTGATCTTTTGGAAAGAAGTTTTGTTTGTTTTTCTTTTGGAAAAGTATTTCACTGTACCGGGTGGAAGCTTGGCTATTGCATTGCTCCTGCGGCATTAATGAATGAGTTTAGAAAAGTTCATCAATTCAATTGCTTTACTTGTAACTCACCTATGCAGTTTGCGCTGGCAGATTTTTTAAATCATAAAGAATCATACTTAGCATTAGGAAGTTTTTTACAAAAAAAACGAGATTATTTTATTAAATTAATGGGCCAAACAAAATTTAAACCCTTGCCTTCACATGGAAGTTATTTTCAATTATATAGCTATGAGGGTATAAGTGATGAAAATGAAAAAGAGCTTGCTATCCGGTTAACAAAAGATTATGGTGTGGCAACCATACCTACGTCTGCTTTTTATAAAAACAGTAAAGATGACAAAGTTTTACGTTTTTGTTTCGCAAAAAAAGAAAGCACATTGGAGGCGGCTGTAGAAAGATTATTAAAGTTTTAAACATAAAAAAAGAGCGGCTATTGCCACTCCTTAAATTATATATTCTTTTGTAATTATTTTTTATTCATAACAACTGCATCAATTACGTGTGTTACTCCATTACTTGATACAACATCAGCAATTGTAACATTAGCTCCATTAATCATGACTTTACCATCTTTTACTGATACGGTTAAGTCACCACCCTGAACAGTTTTTAATTTTTGTCCGTCTTTAAGATCGGCAGCCATCATTTTTCCTGAAACTACATGATAGGTTAAAACCTTTGTAAGGTCTTTTTTCATTTCAGGCTTTAATAACTTATCAACTGTACCTGCAGGTAATGCAGTAAATGCAGTATTTGTTGGAGCAAAAACAGTGAAAGGGCCAGTGCCACTTAAAGTTTCGGCTAAACTTGCTGCCTGTACTGCTGCAACCAGTGTTGTATGATCAGCTGATGCTGCTGCATTTTCAACAATATTTTTGGAAGGAACCATATTTGCACCGCCTACCATTACACCCGGCTCAGTAGGAGTTGTAGTCATATTGGTTGAAGTATCTGCAGACGCCATGTTCGTACTGTCTGTTGTTGTGTCCGTTGTTGTTGCGCTATCGTTACAAGCAGTTAGAAATGCAGCAGAAATTACTGCCATAAAAAAAATCTTTTTCATAATAATGTTTTGATGTGTTTGATTTATAGTTAAGAGATGGTATAAACGAAATAAAACCAGTTTTGGTTTTACTCACCTTCTGTTCTGCTATCTTTTTTGTGCTGGTATTATCTAATTGGTTAGAATGCGAATCGCCGAATTATATTAATTAGAAATAGAATAAGAAAATTCAATTATAGTTTACCTACAGCCCATACCTATGGCTTATCTCCAGCATCCGCTGAATAGGTTTTAATGCAGCAGCTCTTAATTTCTCATCCATTATAATCTGAGGCTCTTCATACTCCATGCACAGGTAGAGTTTTTCCAGCGTATTTAATTTCATATAAGGACAATCATTGCAGGCACACATATTTTCCGGCGGTGCAGGTATAAAAGTTTTTTGCGGAGATTGCTTTTGCATCTGGTGAAGGATACCGGTTTCTGTTGCTACAATGTATTGCTGCGCATCATCATTAATAGTATATTTTAAAAGAGAAGTTGTGCTGCCTATAAAATCTGCCACTCTTAAAACAGGCTCTTCACACTCAGGATGAGCAATAAATTTTGCTTTAGGATGACGAATCTTTAATTTGGTTATTTTCTCCAGACTGAAAATTTCATGAACAATACAGGCCC
>JBBJOK010000103.1:0-8717 GCA_037721545.1 Chitinophagaceae bacterium | reverse complement strand
TGGCAAACTGGATTTTTATTTAAATGGAGAGCATAATGTTAGCACAACTATGTGGAATGATAACTGGCGTAGTATGATTGCTGCCAGTAAGTTTAAAGCATGGCCCGCCTTTGGCACATTTAAAAAAGGTAAAATTGATCTCCAGGATCATGGCGATGATGTGTGGTTCAGAAATATTAAAATTAAAAGACTCTAAGTAATTCCTTAGAGACCACCACCATATTTACTGTTCCTTTAAATTTAATACTGCCATTACCGGTAGATGATCAGATGCGTATTTTTCATCTATAACCTTATGTTCTTTAATCTTGAAGAAATTGAAGGGTTTGTAAGCAACAAAATCAATTGTTTTTGCAGGAATATTTACCGGAATTGTAAATCCGCAACTTGTTATGCAGCTCCTTTTAAAATATTGATCCAATTGATTTATTATTCGGGTAGATGGAGTGGCATTGAAATCACCTGCAATAATTACAGGGAGGGTTTCGTGCTGTAATATTTCTACAACTCTATTTATTTGCAAGAAGCGATTCGTATCTGATCGCTGAGCATCCAAATGTGTATTTGCAAAAACAATTTTCTTTCCTTGCGGCAATTTTATAATCGCAGTAGCAAGTGTTCTGTTTTCTCCACCGGTTCCATCGGCCGTTGGAAGGGGTGTATTTTTCATTTCTTCCATAGGAAATTTTGAAAGAATAGCTACGCCATAAGCGCCTCCTCCATAATCAATCGCCTTGGCAAAAAAATAATAAGGCAAACCGGATAATTTAGCCAAATCAGCTGCCTGGTTTGATGTAATGCCTGAACGGTTAGTATTCACGTCCACCTCCTGAAGGGCCACCAAATCTGGGTTATTTTGCTTTATTACTTTAGCAATTGCCTCAAGATCAATAATGCCCGGTTTGGAGGGAGGATTGGCATGATGAATATTGTAACAAAGAACACGTAACGCTGAGATAACTATAGTTTTATTTGAGAATGAACTGCCCGTCATAGATTTTTGAGCACAACTGCTAGCCACGAAAATTAAACAATAGGAAATAACCAACTTTATATTTTTCATATATTAATGGCTTTTTGATATCAATTCCAGTAAATATAAAATATTTTTAAAATAATTTCCTATGATTTAAACATAGAGGGATTTACAAATTTTTAATAATTAGCGATTATATTCCTTGAAAATTTGATGCAGAATCTTTTTACCTTATTTTTGCACTCCTTTATAAAAATCAATGATGATTCGGTAGCTCAGTTGGTAGAGCAATACACTTTTAATGTATGGGTCCTGGGTTCGAGTCCCAGCCGGATCACAAGCTTTAAAAATAATCCTCTCTTGTCTTGTACTTGGGAGGATTTTTTTAGTATTACAGGCGATTTAACTGGCAACTTTGCAGATTAAAATTTTCTTCTTTACCTTTTAAAAGTACCAAAAAACTTTGATAGTACTGAATTGCTTTTAGTTGGTATGCTTCTATTAAAATCAGTAAAAATTAAAAAGTTCCTTTACCCAAAAGTAAACTTGGTAAAAATTTATCGAAAGGTTAAACATTTTTCTGTTGAATTTAATCGAAAGACTGCTGGGAGCCTGAATCCATAAGCAAAACTTGTAGTAAAGTTTAGTCCAATCCCAAAAATGCTTATTATATTCGTTAATACCTCTAAACCAACTAACTCAAACTATGTTTGAACAAACATTCAAAAACATTGACGATATACTTCATAAAGATGCAGGCTGTGGAAGTGAACTGGATTATGTGGAGCAAACCTCTTGGATATTATTCCTGAAATATCTTGATGACCTGGAGAAAGATAAAAAAACGGCTGCTGAACTTTCAGGCAAAACCTATACACCAATAATTAGCGAAGATTATAAATGGAACAATTGGGCATCTCCTAAACTTGTCCTGAGCACAGCCGGAGGAAATGCGGAAGGCAAACTTGACCATCACAAAGCCATGACTGGTGATGACCTGAAAGACTTTGTAGACCAGCGATTATTCCCCTACTTAAAAAAGTTCAAAGGTGATGCTGAAAGCCCTGATACAATCGAATATAAAATTGGTGAAATATTCAGCGAGTTAAAGAACAGGTTGCAGAGTGGTTACAATCTTCGGGAGGTGATTAACAGGATTGATGAATTACGTTTCCGTACTCATGCCGAAAAACATGAGATGAGCCACCTGTATGAAGATAAGATAAAGAACATGGGTAATGCAGGACGTAATGGTGGCGAGTATTACACCCCACGACCTTTGATACGTACCATTGTAAAAGTTGTTGCTCCAAAAATTGGTGAAACCGTTTATGATGGAGCATTAGGTAGTGCAGGATTTCTTTGTGAGGCTTATGATTATCTAAGAAGTACAAAAAGCCTTACAACAACAGATATTGATAAACTCCAGAAGAAGACCTTTTATGGTAAAGAGAAAAAATCATTAGCCTATATCATTGGCATTATGAATATGATATTGCATGGCATTGAAGCGCCTAATATCATTCATACAAATACACTTGCTGAAAACTTAGCAGATATGCAGGATAAAGACAGGTATGATGTTGTATTGGCTAATCCTCCATTTGGCGGAAAGGAAAGAGCAGAGGTGCAACAGAACTTTCCAATTAAAACAGGTGAAACTGCATTTCTATTTCTGCAACATTTTATTAAAATATTAAAAGCAGGTGGTAAAGCAGGTATTGTCATTAAAAACACTTTTCTTTCTAATACTGATAATGCTTCTATTAGCTTGCGAAAGCTGTTGCTTGAAAATTGCACTCTGCATACAATACTTGATTTACCAGGTGGAACATTTACAGGCGCAGGCGTAAAAACAGTTGTATTATTTTTTGAGAAAGGAGCACCAACAAGAAATATTTGGTTCTATCAATTGAACCTGAGCCGTAACCTTGGCAAAACCAATCCATTGAATGAAACTGACCTTGCAGATTTTGTTAACCTGCAAACGAATAAAGAAGAAAGTGAAAACTCTTGGAGTGTAAATATTAATGATGTAGATAAAACAACCTTTGACCTTTCTGCAAAAAATCCAAACAAGAAAGAAGAAGCTGCCTTACGGCAACCCCAGGAAATTTTAGCAGAAATGAAAGCATTGGATGAAGAGAGTGCAGATATTTTAAATGGCATAATGGAAATGGTATGAAGAAGGATTGGGAAATAAAAAAGCTGGACGAGGTCTGCACTGTTTTTGAAGACGGTGATTGGATTGAAAGTAAAGACCAATCGAATGGAGGTATACGATTAATTCAAACAGGAAATATTGGCAATGGATTTTTTAAAGATAGAGGAGAAAAAGCACGATATATTTCGAAGGAAACCTTTAAAAGATTACGATGCACAGAAATATTTGAGGGTGATTGTTTGATATCACGATTACCAGATCCTGTTGGTAGAGCATGTATATTACCAGATACAGGAGAACCAATGATAACTGCTGTTGATTGCACCATTATCCGTTTTAATAAAGAGAGAATTATTTCTGACTGGTTTTTATTTTACTCATTAGCAGAAGAATATCAAAAAGAAATCAACAAGCAAGTAACAGGAGCAACAAGACAAAGAATTAGTAGAAAGAATTTAGGTTTTATTAAAATACCAATTCCTCCACTTCCAGAGCAACAACACATAGTTTCTATTTTAGATGAAGCCTTTGCAGCCATAGCCAAGGCAAAAGCCAATGCCCAACAAAACCTACAAAACGCTAAAGAACTTTTTGAAAGTTATTTGCAAAGTGTTTTTGAAAATAAAGGTGAGGATTGGGAAGAAAAAATATTAAAAGAGATAACAACTATTTTAGGTGATGGATTACACGGAACGCCAAAATATAAAACTGATGGAGATTATTATTTCATAAATGGAAATAATTTGAATAATGGAGTTATTGAAATAAAAGATAACACAAAAAGAGTTTCTGTTGATGAATACAAGAAATATAATAAAAATTTAAATGACAGAACTGTTTTGGTCTCCATTAATGGTACACTATGCAATATTGCTTTCTTCAATAATGAAAAAATAATTTTAGGTAAGAGTGCTTGCTATTTTAACCTAAAAGAGGGAATTGATAAGAGCTACATTAAATATGTTCTTTCAAGTATGTATTTTATAAAGTATGCCCACAAGGAAGCTACAGGTGCTACAATTAAAAATGTTTCATTGAAAACAATGAGAGAATTTAAAGTGCCACTACCAAATTTACAAGAACAACAAACCATTGTTCAAAAACTTGATGACCTATCATTAGAAACAAAAAAATTAGAAAGCATTTACAAAAAGAAAATTGAAGACTTCGAGGAGTTAAAAAAATCTATTTTGCAAAAAGCATTTGCAGGAGAACTTACCACTAATCAAATACCAGAACTTGCATGAGCGCAATTGAAATATATAAAGGCAATGACGGTCAAACTCAAATTGAAGTGCAGTTTGAGAAGGATACGGTTTGGTTGAATCAGCCTCAGTTAGCAGAATTATTTCAAGGAAGCCGAAGCAGTATTGTTGAGCATATCAAAAACATTTATAAGGAAAAAGAACTCGAAGAAGAAGCAACCTGTCGGAAATTCCGACAAGTTCGAAAAGAAGGAGACAGGAAAGTGGAAAGAAATATTGATCACTATAACCTTGACCTTATTATATCCGTTGGCTATCGCATCAATTCCAAACGGGGAACCCAATTTCGCCAATGGGCAACGGGAAGATTAAAAGACTATTTGGTTAAGGGTTATGCTATTAATCAAAAACGGTTACAACAATTACAGCAGGTAGTAAATATTATTCAGCAATCAGGGGATACAAAAGAATTATCTGTTACCGAAACAAAAGGGCTTCTTGATATAATTACAAATTATACCCGAAGCTTTATTCTGTTAAATCAATTTGACAGTAACAATCTTTCAGAAGCACAACTCAATGAAAACATTACTTACGCAATTGATTACTCCGATGCAATAAAAGCAATTGACATACTAAAGAAACAGTTGTTAAAAAAGAGAAAGGCTTCATCACTTTTCGGCAATCAAAAAGATAAAAGCTTTGGAGGTATTTTAGAAAGTATTGTTCAAACCTTTGATGGTAATAATTTATATCCAAGCATAGAAGAACAGGCAGCACATTTATTATACTTTGTAATAAAGAACCATCCGTTTTCGGATGGCAACAAACGCATAGGTGCATTTTTATTTATCTGGTTTTTAGAAAAAAACAAGCACAGATTTAAAAATAACGGTGAAGTTAAAATTAATGACAATGGTTTGGTGGCGCTTGCATTATTAGTGGCACAAAGTGATCCTGCGGATAAAGAGTTAATGGTGCAGCTGATTATAAATTTAATAAACAACCGATAGTATG
The DNA here is from genome assembly GCA_037721545.1 of Chitinophagaceae bacterium. GTDB lineage: Bacteria > Bacteroidota > Bacteroidia > Chitinophagales > Chitinophagaceae > Ginsengibacter. The sequence goes on along the minus strand of JBBJOK010000103.1, from coordinate 3,355 downwards.
AACGAAGCAGAAACAAGAGCAGAACTAATAGACCCGAAACTTGCAGCGGCAGGATGGGGTTCTGTGGAAAGCTCTAAAGTGCTTCGGGAATATCATATCACCGAAGGTAAAATACAAACAGGTGGCGGCAGAGCAAAACCATTAATTGCGGATTATGTGCTGGTTTATAAAAATATAAAACTTGCCATAATAGAAGCCAAAAGCAGAGACAGTGAATTAGGTGAAGGTGTACAACAAGCAAAAAATTATGCTGGTAAAATGCAGTTGCAAACTTCTTATGCAACTAATGGCAGAGAAATTTATAAAATAAATTTACAAACAGGTGCAGAAGGCATTGTTGCAAATTATCCTTCCCCACAGGAATTATGGGATGCAAAATTTCCTAAAGGAACCTGCACTGAGCTTGCCGAAGTGTGGAGAGAAAAGTTTGCATCTGTTCCTACAGAAGGTAACTTTGGTAAAAGATTTTATCAGGAAATAGCAATCAACAATACACTTGAGGCAATTGCTAATAACCAACAAAGAATATTATTAACCTTAGCCACAGGTACAGGAAAAACTGTAATTGCTTTTCAAATTGCATGGAAGTTATTTCAAACAAGATGGAACTTACAAAGGGATGGCAGCAGAAGACCGAGAGTATTATTTCTTGCAGACAGAAATATATTAGCTGACCAGGCATTTAATTCTTTCTCTGCTTTCCCTGAAGATGCACTGGTAAGAATAAAACCTGATGAAGTAAGAAGAACAGGAAGAGTTCCAACTAATGGTAGTATTTTCTTTACCATTTTTCAAACTTTCATGAGCGGCACTGATAAAGAAGGTAAGCCAGAACCCCACTTCGGCGGCTATCCAAAAGATTATTTTGATTTTATAATTGTAGATGAATGTCACCGAGGCGGAGCAAATGATGAAGGAAACTGGAGAGGTATTTTAGAATATTTTTCTCCGGCAGTTCAGTTAGGCTTAACTGCCACACCAAAAAGAAATGACAATGTTGATACTTACAAATACTTTGGTGAGCCTGTATACATTTATTCACTTAAAGAAGGCATTAATGATGGTTTCTTAACTCCATTTAAAGTAAAACGAATACAAACAACTTTAGACAAATACATTTATACAAGTGATGACCAAATTATAGAAGGAGAAATTGAAGAAGGTAAATGGTATGAAGAAGCAGACTTCAACAAAATAATTGAGATAAAGGAAAGAGAAGCAAAGCGGGTAAGTATTTACATGAATGAAGCCAATCAAAATGAGAAGGGAATAATTTTTTGCGCAACACAAAATCATGCAGCAGCAGTAAGAGATTTAGTTAACCAATATAAAAAAAGCAAAGAGCCTAATTACTGTGTAAGAGTAACAGCTAATGATGGAGAATTAGGTGAGCAATACTTAAGAGAGTTCCAGGACAACGAAAAAACAATTCCAACAATACTTACTACTTCACAAAAACTTTCAACAGGCGTAGATACAAGAAACATCAGAAATATTGTTTTGATGCGTCCTGTTAACTCAATGATAGAGTTTAAACAAATAGTGGGACGAGGTACAAGGCTTTTTGATGGCAAAGAGTTTTTTACTATCTATGATTACGTTGATGCTTATCATCATTTTGCAGACCCGGAGTGGGATGGTGATGCAGAGCCTTGTGAAGTATGCGGACAATTGGTATGTGAATGTCAAGGTAAACCCACTACACCACCACAACCTTGCAAAGTTTGCGGACAAAGCAGTTGCATTTGCGTTAATGAGCCTCCGCCACCTTGTTATGTTTGTGGTGAAAGCCCTTGCGTTTGCACCAAAAGGAAAAAGATAAAAATAAAACTTAAAGACGGAAAAGAAAGAGAAATTCAACACATGACGTCAACCTCTTTTTGGAGTGCAGATGGCAGACCTATTTCATCAGAGGAATTTTTAAATAACCTGTTAGGAACATTGCCCGACCTATTTAAAAGTGAAGATGAATTGCGTACACTTTGGAGCAATCCCATGACAAGAAAAACCTTATTAATAAAATTGGATGAAGCAGGTTTTGGAAAAGACGAATTAAATACGGTACAGAAATTAATAGATGCTGAAAAAAGCGACCTCTATGATGTGTTGGAATATGTATTTAATAGTAATATCAAGCCAATGACAAGAGAAGCAAGAGTTGCAGCAGCACAGGCAACAATTTTCGCATTGCTAAATGAAAGGCAGAAAGAGTTTATTGATTTTGTTTTAAGCAAGTATGTTGAAACAGGGGTAGAAGAACTTGACCAGGAAAAACTCCCCACCCTTTTAGAATTAAAATATCACTCAGTAAATGATGCTGCTGATGCTTTAGGTGGAGTGGAAAGTATTAAAAACACTTTCATTGAGTTTCAAAAGCATTTGTATAAGCAGAGAGTAGCGTAGTTAAAATGATAAGTAAAAATGATTAAACTAATTAGTAATGATGTTGTTAAACGGAAGTCTCCCTACAATAGTGGAACTCCCGCCTTTATCGGTGTTTTCACGAATAAAGATTTTATTGCGGGTTAAGATAATTCCGGTCTCTGCCTTTTCAGCCGACAGAAAACAATTATTAATTGAGGATTAATAGTATGCCGAAAGCGGGCCTAAAATGTTAGAACGCAAAAAAATGAACCCAAATAGCACATGCATTATTCAATAACAGATTTAAATGGCGACACAGATATTTACCTGCTCGATCAAATAATGAAAGGCAGATATCAACAAAGTGATACCATATTGGATGCCGGTTGCGGCGCAGGAAGAAATCTTCATTGGTTTTTATTGAACAACATCTCAATTTATGGCATCGATAGCAATGCTGCATCTATAGCCGAATTGAAAAGCAAGTATCCACACTTGCCTGGCAATACATTCCATAATGCGCCGGTTGAGCAAATTCCATTTGAGGATAATTATTTTAACCACATTATTTGTAGTGCCGTTTTACATTTCGCAAAAAACACAGATCATTTCAACGATATGATTTCAGAGTTGGTTCGTGTTCTTAAACCGAAAGGCTCTTTATTTATTCGAATGACCTCCGATATTGGAATTGAACAAAGTGTGGAGCTAATTGCAGATGGCGTTTATCGCATCCCGGATTCTTCCAAACGATTCCTGTTAACGAGAGCATTATTGCAAAACAGTATACAGAAGCATAATTTACTTTTTCTCGAGCCTCTTAAAACCGTAAATGTAAGCGATTTGCGTTGCATGAGTACATTGGTCTTACAAAAATAATGATTGGTTTCTCCACCTATGCCTTGGTTCTTATCAATAAAAAGCAAATCACTTCAATTTTACTTGGTATAATGATTGCATTAGTACATTATACACCTTCATTACCTAACAA
>JBBJOK010000102.1:0-8836 GCA_037721545.1 Chitinophagaceae bacterium | reverse complement strand
TTATAATGCCTCCATACATGCTCATACATGCATACCACCATTGTCCTTTGGAGCCAGGCATTTTCCAATATAAAACAAGCTGAAATAAAAACATATACGCCAATAACATCCTCTGCCATGAGTTGCCAAAAATTAAAATTACGGGTAGCGGAAATACGAAAAATAACAGTGTTCCTGCAACTCCCCCAATTACTTTTAAAATATTGTAATCAAATCCGGAAAAAGTATTTTTCATTAACCCATTAATAAGTTGTCTTATACTTTTATACCATTCTACCCGTAATTCATTTTGCCCATATAGTACATCTGCTGTCCCTCCCGAAGCTTTAATATAAGCTGCAAGTTTTAAATCATCATCAGGACGCATGGCAATAGCTTTGTGTGTACCTGCACGTATATACGCCTCTCTTTTTACAAGATTAAAAGCACCAACACCCATGCTTGCTTTTGACGTTTTTATTTTAGCCGCCCAAGGCCTTTGCAACGCTGTGAGCATAATTATAAAAGTTGTCACAACACTTTTTAATATTGGTGATGAAGAAATAATTTCAGGCAAAATGGTAAGGTGGTCAAGATTATTAGTGAGCGAAAAGCTAATTGCTTTTGATAAAACATCTTTTTGAAATACAACATCAGCATCTGTAAATAACAAATATTCCTCTTTGGATAATTTGTAGCCTGAATGTAATGCGTGGTTTTTTCCTAGCCATCCTTCGGGAAGCTTATCAATATTTATGACAGTGAACTTATCATATTCTATTTGTAGTTCCCCAAGTATCTTTCCGGAACTATCTGTGGATCTATCGTTAACAACTAATATTCTATAATTACTGTAATTCAGTTTGCAAAGGCTGGTTAACGCTTCTTTTAATTTGTCCTCTTCGTTCCGTACAGCAATTATTATTACAACTGAAGGGGTTTTGTTTGCATCAAATTTAATGGTTGATAAATATTTTATTTTTCTTCCGTTGTTACATAAATACAAAGCCAGCACAACCCAATATAGTACTGCAACAATTGTATAAATTTCTAACAACATGTTATAGGGAATTTATAAATATTTACTTACAATTTCCGCAATGGGCTCTGGATAATTAGCGCAAAACTGAGCTGAAGCATGCTCGCTACAAGAAAAAATGGTAAAACAAGAAATCAGTAAAAATGCAAACCGAAAATAGTTCTTGAATTTAAAGTAAGTAGTCATAATAATAGTTTATCGCTTTTATCGGTAAGGTTTTGTTTAAACACGTATGAATACTTAATACAATTTGTGCTTTTGATTAATAGTTTAAAAATCAAAAGTCGTCCATCCTCAAACAATAACCCATACTACATATGCTGTATTTAAATAAACTTATGATGCAGGATATTGCAAAACAAGAGACTGTCCATTTATGCAGTGTCTTGTGCTACTCAACGTTTGCAAACAGGATTTGTAAAAGCTGCCAATAAAATTGTGGCTATGACAGTTGTTGGACACCTTACGAACAAAGCCTTATTGAACACCAACAAAAACGGAGAACCTTAGTGTTGTTAGTACTTTTATAAGTCCTCGTTAAAAGGAGGACTAGTTGCGGGGTTGTTTTTTAACTTGCTTTGTCCAAGCTTGAACAATTACTGGTAATTGTGTTACGACTTCTTTACCAAATAATGCTTCTGTCAAAATACCCATGTGCAGCATATCAATAATTCTGCATAAATAAGAACGTACTTTTGTCCACCATGTAAAATGGTCGTCAATTATTAGGAAGTGTTCGACATGAATTTTGAGATTTTCTTTTACTTCTCTTAATTCTAAACCGTCAAGCCATGTTTCATAAACTCCGTCTGCTACTCGGCTACCAGAAGTTGTTGTGAAGTAATATTCTTTGATTTCCCAAATAGCTATGGGATTTATAACACTTGGGAATGCTCCATCAACTCGTCTTGATAAAGTACGTACTGGGAATTTATTTTGAGTAAATGCCGTCAATTCTTTTGGGTCATAATTACAATCAAAGCCTCTTGAGTTAGCTTCGATAATCATGTTTACTATACCTGTCAAATAAGCGTAACCTGCTTTGTCACCCTTTTGTTTATTGAGTGGAAGATTACAAGATGGTTTCAGTTTTTTCTTTAGAGCTTCAAATGTTTTCTTTGCTTCTGCAAGTTTCATTAAATTGGGTTCAACTTGAAGCCGTAAAACATCAGAACGATGTTGCAGGTAAGAAACGATTAAATTTCCTAATGCTGTAAATTTATTGCTCTTGTCAATTACTTTGCTACAGTCAAGATTATTGCTTTCATAAACAGCTTTGATTTCTTCTAATGTATGAATTTTGATCTGTTTAGTTTTCTTGTCGGTGTAGCCTGCCTTTTGGCTGATTAATTTGATGTTTGCCCAAAAATCTAACGGCTGGTTTAAAAATCGTTTATCTGCTTTCATTTACCTAATGCCTTTTCAAATTCGTTAATAAATTCTTTCAAGTTTGAACCTAAGGCAATGCAGATTTCTCTTAATTCAATTAGATCAATTTTTCTTTCGCCACTTTCAATTTTGCTAACAAAAGATTGAGGAGTTTTTAGTTTGTTAGCTAAATCTGATTGACGGAGACCTGAACTTAAACGAAGCCGATATAACTGCTCTAATAAAATCTTGTATTCCTTCTTGTTCAAAGTTTTTTTCACGAATTCAAAAATATATCCCGAAATAGCATATCCCATTTTAGGATTAAGACACTATAGTTCTTATATTTGCTAAAATACTTAGAACATGCAGCTAACATTGGAGCAAAAATACGTTACCTATTATCCCCCTAAGTCGCAACTCTTAAAGTGGGTTGGCAATAAACAAAAGTTCGCTGTTGAGATTACAAGATATTTTCCTACAGATATTAAACGTTATATAGAACCATTTCTTGGCAGTGGTGCAATCCTTGCAACCGTTGCTCCAAATAATGGTTTAGGATCTGACACATTTAAACCATTAATTGAAATTTGGCAAAAGTTAGCAACTGATCCAAAAGGTTTGCTTGAATGGTACACAGAACGAAGAAATAGAATTGGTAAAGAAACTAAAGAAGAAATATATCAAAGTGTCTTAGCTGCTTACAATGCCAATCCCAATGGAGCAGATTTTGTTTTTTTAACAAGGTCGTGCTATGGTGGAATTGTGAGATTTAGAAAAGCTGATGGTTACATGTCAACACCTTGCGGAGTGCATGTTCCGATACCTGTTGAAAGTTTTGCAAGTCGCATTAAAGATTGGAAGTCAAGATTAAAAAATGTATCCTTTGAACATTTAGATTATAAAGAAGCATTTGCACAAGCAAAAAAAGGTGATTTGATTTATTGTGATCCACCATATTCACATAGTCAAGGAATTTTATACGGTGCACAAGATTTTCGTCTTGTGGATTTGTTAGTAGAAATTGATAAAGTCAAAACAAAAGGTGTCCGTGTAGCTTTGAGTATTGATGGAAATAAAAAGTCTGGAAATTATTTATGTGATTTACCAATTCCTGACGGTCTTTTTGAAAATGAAATTTTTGTTGATTGTGGCAGGTCAATGTTGAGACGTTTCCAATTGGAAGGTCAAACTTTAGAAGCTGAAGTTGTGTCTGACCGTTTGTTACTTACTTATTGAACGGAATGTGGTTTTAGGGTTTCGTACAATGCCCCAATTGGCGCTATTACATGCAATATAAAAAATTTTATCAACATTTAAAATCAATCATTTAGCATTATAAATTTTATATTGTCTTTAGGACAATCGGACTTTTTATATTCCATTATACTTTTTGTATTGTCGTTAGGTGAATCGGACTTTACCATTCTATAGCTACATTTCCTCAGTGTCAGCAATATGCCAGCATTTTAAAGAGCGGCTCCATTTAGCGCCGGCCACCTTCTTCATTTTATTATTTAAGACAGCGCTGAATTCAAAATGCACACCTATGCGGTTAATTCCATTGTGGTTAATTAAACTATATTTTATAGAAGGCTTGCTTACTTTATTTTCTTCTTTTTTATTGTGCATAATTTAAAGCTATAAACTTTTTTTGGAAATTTATTTAGTGTTTGATTGTTGGTGTAATGAAATATTGACGGGCTGCTGAAAACCAATCTGCATACTGATCTACATTATATTTATGTTGAAATTTATCCTGTAATGCTTTAAGTTCTTCAACACATTTTTCCGAAAAAATATTGTAGTCTAAAATTTCCAAATTAAATCTGATTGTGTACTTAGAAATTACTATTCGCTAGCTCTAATCTAATTTATTTCAAGCACAAGTCGAGGTTTGCGGCAGAGCTTATAGGTATTTACCTACCAATTAGTGGAGAACTAGATAAATATAGTAGTAAAATCTTTAGTAATTTGCTAAAATTAATAGTTTAAAAAATATATTATGACAAACAGAGTAGAATTCGAATTAGAAATTACTGGCTTTAAATTAAAAGTAAAAGGTAGCAAGGAAAGTGCTGCTCAGATTACTTCACAAGTAAGCAACACATTGCGTGGTTTGATTACTCCTCCTTCTTTAGATGAAAAGGATTCTTTCAAAAGAAATGAGACTGAAGATACAGATGTAACAGTCTTATCATCTGGAAATGGATCTTCCAAAAAAAGGGCAAGAAGAAAAAAGCAATTAAATTCAAATTTACAGGTTGTTTCTGCGGCAATTGAATTTAAACATGAACCGGAAAAATATGGTATTCCGACAACCAAGTGGAGTACAGCTACTAAGTCGCTGTGGCTTTTATATGTTGTTAAGCAGATTACGAAAATAGATGCTATGACAACAAATCAAATAATAGAAACTTTCAATAAACATTTTAAGCAAGCCAAGACAATTAGTAATGTAGCAAGAGACCTTGGAAATCTTAAAATGGACTCTAATTTATGGATAGGTGAAGACACTACTAAGAGTCCTCATGAATGGTATATAACAGAATCAGGTGAGAAACATGTACAAAAGTTAATTGCTGAACAAAAGACACAAAGTAATGGGGTTAATTGAAAGAGATACTTTGTTAGCAAGAATTTCACCTCCCTTTGATCATTTATTGGCTACCCAACTAATTGATGAATTTATCTCAATGGAAAGAAGATACATTCAAAGAGATTGGGAGCCTGCAGAGCTTGATGGGGGGCAGTTTTCAGAAATAACAGCCAGAATACTTTATCACCAAGATAGCGGGACTTTGAATTATAAAAAGGAGCATAAAGATTGTCTTAAGTTTTTAGAAGACGAAACAAATCGTCATTCTTTAGTGCGAGTTGAAGTTTTACATTTATGCAAAGTATTACATGTTATTTATAAATTCAGAAGCCAAAGAGGTGCAGTACATATTTCTGCAACATATTCACCAAATCATATGGATTCAAGACTTCTTATGGAATCTGTAAGGTGGTGTTTAAATGAGATGTTGAGAATATTTTGGATTGGAGATAGAAACGAAGTTGCTAAAGCGATTAAGGAATTATTGCAATTTGATGTTCCTTGCATAGGAAAATATGATGACATTCCTTTTGTACAAAGGACAGATTTAATCGCTGAAGAAGAAATCCTTTTACTGCTTCATTATGCTGGAATTTTGGGATATAGCCGAAGGGAGTTAGGACAATATTGTTTACATATTCCACAAAGAATATCCGACGTAATAAATAAATTAAAATCAATAAAATTTCGTCAAATCACTCAATTGAATAATGGAAATTTTGTATTAACAGATTTGGGACATCGCAGAATTAGAATTGAATTAGCAGATAAATTACTTGTTCAATAGTTTGACAAATGTTTTTCTGTCCACGGGCTGCCCGATTGAAATGGAAAACACGGTGAAGATTTGTGTAAGGATTCTGTGCCGGATTTGTAATGTAAAGCGGGGACCAATGATGCTAATGATTTAAATGATGAGCGCCCCAACTTCTTACTTCGTACATCTGACATCTTACTTCGCACATTCTATTGCAACCTCACCCTCGGGTCAACCACGCCATATAAAATATCGGCAAGAATATTTATGAGGATAAAGAACGCAGCGGAAAATAATACTGAACCCATAACAACGGGATAATCCAGTTTGTCCAGGGCATCTACGGTAACCTTGCCTATACCCTTCCATCCAAAAATATATTCAACAAAAAAAGCGCCTGCCAGCAACTCAGCAAACCAGCCTGTAATAGCTGTTATAACAGGGTTTAGTGCATTGCGCAGGGCATGTTTAAAAACAACTGTGCGTTTACTTAATCCTTTTGCATAAGCAGTTCTTATATAATCCTGGTTAAGCACATCGAGCATAGAGCTGCGTGTTAGTTGTGTAATTATTGCCAGCGGACGAATGCCCAATGTAATGGCGGGAAGAATTAAATTCTGTAATGTTAAGTAGCGCTCACCTGTAGTTTCATCAATATCGAACCAGCTGCCGGTTAAATTTAAACCGGTATAAGAATGCAGCACAATGCCAAACAAATAAGCGATAACAATTGCCATAAAAAATGACGGCGCAGAAATACCGATAACGCTTGCAAAAACGGATGAGGTGTCCATCCATGTATTTTGTTTTACGGCTGCCAGAACGCCGAGCAATACGCCGATGAAGGTGGCAAATATCATGGCGGCAATGGCAAGCATCAATGTGCCGGGCAAGGCCTCCATCAAAACATCTATTACGTCTTTTTTTGTTTGATAACTGCGGCGGAGGTAAGGCACTTTTATTCCACCCCGATAGCTATCGGGGTTTTCGCCGCCGATAAAAAAGCCGCGAAGCTTTTTATTTTCTATTTCATCTTTTGAATGAATGGCTATGGGTGAAACATCGTTTACATACAACAAAAATTGTTTCCATTTGGGCTGATCGAGATAGAGTTCCTTGCGGATGTTGTCCATGGTTTTTTTATCACCTGTCTGCCCAACAATGAGCCTGGCAGGATCGGCGAAACCCTGGAACATAAAAAAGACAATTACGACTACACCTATTAAGACCAATAGGCCGTAAGTGAGTTTTTTTATGATTAAGTGGAACAAGTTATGGGTTTGCAATTTGGCTTGAAGAGTAAAGTTATTGATTGTCTCTAATGTTGTTTGTCACTTTTTTTTCTTGTCCAAAAAAAGTAACCAAAAAAAGGACACCCGAAAAAGATTACATCCCTTTTTCGGAGTGGTTCCCTGATTAAGCTTTGGTACTACTGTGGCATCAACATTAGAGCCTTGATGCGTTAGCGCTCTTCCCTGATTAAGCTTTGGTACTACTGTGGTTTCAACAATTTAACCCTGATAATATCCCCGAATGGAACTTCATAATCATGATAATCCTTTAACTTATAAATCATTGCCTGCCCCGATACTTCGGGGGTTCAGACAATTCCTTTGCGGCTTTATCAATATCGCCCCTGCCCCACTTCTTTTGAATGATTGGGCCTTTCATCAAATATAAAGCAGGGTCTGTTCGGGCTGCTGTTTTTAAAGCAGTTGCATCACAACCAACTACAGGTAAATTAAAATTATTTTCCTGATTAAAGAATTGTTGTGCTGCAGTTACCTGGGAAGCAATAACAATCAGGTTTCTGTTTTGTTGTTTTACAAAGTTGGCAAGCGCTTTAAAATTATTTAACCATTGGGCAGTATCTTTTGCAACATTTTTAATAAAGAAAAGATAGTACTCGGCTGATTGATTTAAGATCGCCTCAGTAGTATCAGTACCGGATAAAGTTGTAAGAACAAAATCATTTATTGGAGGCTCATTGTTTTTTCCGGCTTCAATGATAATGTCTTCGCGTTTTACAAATGTCCAGGTTGAATCCGGCAATTGATTTTTATTAAATTCTTTTCCTAAGACAAGATGAAGTGGAAATATAGACACTGGTTTGATATAAATAAATTTAAATTCCACTTTGTCAGCAACCGCATCAGCAGGCATTTTGCGAAGCTCTAAAATATTGTTGCCGGTTTTAAAAGGCAGGCAATCAATTACCGGTAATTTCTTAAAAACATACCATTGAAAACCAAGTATCAGCAAAACTGCTACGCATATTAACAGAAAACTCACTCCCCCTTTAAATATTGATTTTATGTATTTGACTCCAAAGAATATTATTAATATTAAAACACCTAATATAATGTCTTTAATAAAGGATTGCATTGCAGTTAATGGGATACAGTTGCCAAAGCAGCCACATTCTTTTATCTTACCTGAGATAACAGCATAGCCTGTTAAAAATGTAAAAAATATAATTAGCAATAATAACACCCACCTAAAAAATCTTACACCCCACCCTAATAAAAGGGCAAGGCCAACTACAACTTCAAGCGTTATTGTAGTAATGGAAAATGCCAGTGCATAATCATTTAGCCATAACATAATTCCATTAAGGGATGAATGGCTTTTACCCCACACTTCGAAAAACTCCTGCATTTTATAAGAAAGGCCTAATGGATCATTGGCTTTGATTAATCCGGAAAAAATGAAAAGAAAACCGACGATTACCCGGGAAATGTTTACTATTATTCTCATTGCTATGTTTTAAGTGCTTGTTACTTTTTTGCTTCTCCAAAAAAATAACCAAAAAAGGAGCCTCGAAAAAGATTACATCCCTTTTTCAGGATAGTTCCCTGATTAAGCATTTGTACTTCTGTAACTTCAACAAAAGTACCTTGATCTGTGAAACGATCACTAACTTATTACTCTGCAAGTATTAATGCAAATACCGCATAATTTATTATATCATAAAAATTCGCATCAATGCCCTCACTAATTAATGTTTTACCGTTATTGTTTAAAATTTGTTTTATACGCAACACTTTTGCAAGTATCAAATCAGCAAAACTTTCCTGGCTCATTTCTCTCCATG
>JBBJOK010000006.1:0-30312 GCA_037721545.1 Chitinophagaceae bacterium | reverse complement strand
GACATAACCAAATGATAATAGATATGCAGCTATTTCAAAAAATAATGGCTGATCCTGGTATTGCTGTAAAAAATAAGCTTCGGTAAAAACCAAATCAATCCTGCCTTCACGCAGTAATAATTCAGCACCTTTTAATGCTTTTAATTCGTTACCCTGGATATCAATTTTACATACATGTATCATTGAATGTTCATGCTTTATAGCATAATCACCAATAGTTGTAACATTAACATTCACTTGCTGCATAGTTTCTACCTGCTTGTCAGAATTTAAGCCCGTTTTTTTTGAAGAAAGCAATGAATTGGTATCAATACTTTTATTAACGTTAAAAATAACTTCACCCTCCATGTTTGAAATTGCCTGTTGATTTATAAACACATTTTTATCGGTATCAAATTGTTCTTTCAATATTTTAAAAAGAGGCAAATACGGTTCAAAAGCATGTATAGTGCTATTGGGGAAAGTTTGTAAAAAGCTTTGTATGGTTGTTCCCTTGTTTCCGCCAATATCATATACTATTATATTGGCATCTCCGTATATTTTTTTTATTAAATCTATCTCGCTGTTTTTAAATTCGCCTTTGGAAAGGGCCTGCAAATAGCTTAGACCATGTACTTCAACATTATACTTTCGTAAAAATTTATTTAATTTATTTTTAAAGTTCATAACAATGTTTTGGTGAGTGCAGTGTGTATTACAATTTTTTGAAGACAGCTTTTGCACCCAATATGCGACGAATTAGTTCCCTTTAACATCAAGCTTTAAAAAATGAATATGTTTAATAATATTTTCACAACAAAATTTGTCAAAAGTTTTAATTCAATGTCTTCGGTTTTATTAAGTTGAATATTAAAATCATCAGTTTTGTATTTTATATGCTCGCCAATCCTGACTATCCTGCATTTCATTAGGCGCTTTTATATTTTCATTAATGCTATTGCCTCTTTCAATTGATTCGTTGAATTAATATCATTTCCATCCCATTTTATCTCTTTATAATTTTGCCCTTCGATAGATGACCTGATCTTTTTTTGCCAATCATTTTTAGGAATAATTACGATAGCATCAGATAAAAAAGCACCCCAATAACTGAAAGTACTACTTTGAGATAACATTAAAACTTTGCTTTTGCTCATTAAAAGAATATCAAGAATGTCAGGCTTTTTCTCTGCAGGAAAAACCTCTGGTAAATTAAAAATATCAGCTATTTCTTCTTTTTCTGCATCAGAAAAAACCGTGACAGGTAAATTATAATTTAGAACTTCCCTGACTAAATTTATTCCATTTATAAAATGAGATAAGGATGTAGTTTGATTACCTAAAGTAAAATCACCCCTTCTGATGTGTATACTGATAACAGGAGAAGAATATTGCTGTAATTTTAATTCTAATTGTGGATGCAAAATTTTATTTAGTTCTGCGTTAATTAAATCTTTATAATTTCTTATATCATTAAACAGATCATTATCTCTTACCACTTTATTAAAAATAAAAATTTTTTTATCCGGTAATTGCCTGCATTTAATTATGGGAGGATCCTGTTCAACAGGCAGCAGTATTATATATATTTTAAAAAGTATCCGCTTCACCAGCGATGATTCAATAAAATAGTTCCAATATAATCTATTCCTTTGCTCGCTTCTTAATAAAGCCCCCCAGTGTAAACCCCACCATGAAGAAGTGGCTTCTTCTATATTATTTATTCTGGCAAATACTACTCCCCTGGCCCATACAAGCATCATATTACCTAACCCTGTTTTAGGAAATTTTATATAAACCTTTGTCATCTCACTTTAATGAAACCCTGTTTACAGTTATATGACCCTTAAATATTAACCATGAGTTTTTCTATTTGGATACATATTTTATCAAACGACCAATCTTTAATAACTTGTAATGAATTATTTCCCATTTCTCCGAATCTGCTTTTATTTTTTATAATAAAAGTCATTTTTTTAACCAAATCTTTTAAATTACCCCTTCTAAAAATATATCCGTTAAAATTATCTTTTACCAAATCTATTCCACATCCACAACTATCACTAACAATTATCGACCTTGAACAAGCCATTGCTTCATTTACACATAATCCCCAGGTTTCTATAGGTCCTTTGGAAGGTAAGACCAATACATCGGATAAACGATATGCGATAGGCATTAAAGATTGATTTTGAAAATCAACAAAATGAAGATTGCTATTATCGCTGTATTTGTGCTTTAATTTTTTTTCTAAAGGACCATTACCTAAAATAATTAAATGAATGCCAGCATTAAAAATCTTCTTAAAGGCTTTTATCAACAAATCCGGATCTTTTTTATACTCCAATTTGCCCGCAAATAAAAAGACAATGTCATTGCGATTGATTCCTAAACTTTTGCGCCATATTAAAGCAGCGTTAGTATAGCTATTATCGTTCTCAAAAAAACGTTCGTTATCTACAGCATGCGGTGCAAAAACCAATTTTTTTTCTTTAACACCGTGTCGTAAAAAATATAATTTATTATTTGTACCTACATATAATGCATAATCTATATACCGATAAATCCATCTTAAATAGAGAGTTCTGAATATTAATCTAAAACCCCATTGTTCGGCCAATAAAGTAGAATCACCCCGGAATAAAATCGGGATCTTCTTATGAAAATAACGCATGCATTTTAAATGGCTTTGAAAGTTCCACCCTATCACTAAAAGCGCATCCGGCTTCCACTCTTCTATTTCAGGATTTAAAGTAGGATTAATAATGCCTTTGAAATGATTGCTTCCGGGCTTAGTAGAAATATTTTTTACAAAGGTATAATCATAGCCTTTGAGTAAGGGAATATCCCATTCAATTTCCTTACCAAAACCAGGGTCAAATTTTGCACCTTTTTCTGATTGTGACCATGTATAAAATACCTTAACATCTATTATTCCCCTGCTATTTAGTGTTTTAAAAAGCGGCGCATAATATTGAATAGGATGGGTTGTAATAATGGCAAGTTTCTTCAAAATAGCAGATTAATTTTTTAGGATATTTTTTTAATTAAGATCATTAGGAAGATAGTGTATCCTCTATTAATTTTACTAATGTTCGTGTAACAGCTTTTGCTGAATATTGTTCAAAGGCATCCATTTGAATATTCAGTGGATTAAATTGATCCTTAAAATTTTTATAGATTTCCATCTTTTCTGCAAAATCATTTTTTATCGTCTCCAGATCGTTTTCTCCGTCAAAAGTTAAAACGATACCCGTCCTGGAATTTTTAATTACATCTACAGCAGTACTATTTTTATGCAATATGGCAAATAATGGTTTATGCGCCATTACTCCCTGATATACTTTTGAAGGAGTATAATGAGGCTCTGTACTTCCTAAAATAAATACACCATCTGCAGCTTCTAAGTGAATTAAAACATCCAGGTATGGAATTCTCCTGGGATATTCAAACACTATTGTATTCCATAAAGAATATTTTTCCGCCAGGGGTTTAATGGTGTAGCCGTGAGGATCATTCGTAGTCTTACCGGTTCCGATAAAGTGAAATTCAATATTTTTAAAATGTTCAGAATTATTACTAATTGCAGTGAAGATCATTTCAAGTGGCCGGTATGCGTTGGGAAGCATAGCGCCGGCATATACCAGGATAATTTTGCCAGACGTTTTTTGAAAAAGATATGGAGTTTGATTCAAAGATTGTACAGCCTGGTGATCCATAATTTCTCCACCATATGGCATAGCCCCAAAAGTACACGAAGAAAGGAGCCCGGTATTTCTCTGTTGCATACCTTTATAATAACCTTCAGCAACTCCTGTTATAAGTGAAGCCTTTTTTACAGCTACTGGTTCTAATAATTTTGCAATTTTACTACTCCACCAATGCCTTGAAAACATTTTATCAGATCCGGGAAATTTATGAACCCACGGATCAATATAATCTATGCCATATGTTACTCCTGTACTTTTATGAAGCATCCTGCCGAGCAGGGCAATATAAAACGGAGGTATTGGGATATATAAAAAATCGATACGTTCGCTTTTTATTATTTTTTTTGCTTTATTATATATCTGAAAAAATGAACGTAATCCTATGTCACCGATGATCCTTGGCCTCGTAATTTTAAAAGCATTTACTTTTTCAATTCTAAGATCTTCAGGAAGTAATTTAAATAGATTATAATCAAGCGTTTCTTCATGATATTTATCCTCTACTGTAAGTATTATTGGTTCCCAACCAAATTCCGGTAGATGTTGTGCAAATAATCTGCTTCGATGTACGCCCGCCAGGTTAGAGGGCGGAAAATTAGGGGCAAGAATAAGAATTTTTTTCAATTTAGATTTTTAATAAGTGTTCCATTGAGTTTTAAGTGTTACGCACTCATTCTCACAGGAATATGCTTTGGCTTTTTCAAAACGATTAATTCTATTGTCTCGAATTATTTCCTGGTTTTTTAATATCATTATAAGAGCTGAATCAACTCTGGCTTTTTCCAAAGGAATACAAATACTATGTTCAGTGTGCTGTTTAATAAAAAAAATTTATGCATCGGTATCGGATGCAAGTATAAAAAGGCCTGCCTGAAAATATGCCTATCTTATTTGTTAAACAAATATTTCGATTAATATCGAAGTCCTTACCATCTATCTCCAAACCAACGTCATACTTATTTAAAGAAGCATGAAGTTCTTTGAAGGCAAGGAAGATTTTATTGAAATATAGCTTCTATCTTTAATTTCATTACTGTAAAAAAAGGTTCTGACATGACCGATAAGAGTCAGCTGTAATTGATCTTTACAATTATCCAGTATTGACAAAAGCTTTTCTAATGACGCCGCATGCTTAACAATAAATCTAATTCTTTGTGCTGGTGACATAGAAGATGGTGGGAAATACGGAGCGACGATAAAAAGTTTCTTCATTTAATGATATTTGTCCCAACTTTTTAAAACTTTTTCAGATTCTTTTTCCCATGAAAAATTTAAAGCCCTCTCATATCTAACTAAATTTCGTTTTCTGATCTGATCTTTTAAAGAATAAATATTTTGCATGATTTGTAACATTGATTCTTCATTTTGCTTTACTATAACACCATGATCGGAATGACCATTCATGAATTGAATCTGAGCTGGGGTGTCAGTAGCAACGATATATAATCCAGCCTGGAAGTAAGCTAATATTTTGTTAGTGATAGCAAGTTTTCGATTATAATCATCATTATCAACATCAATAGCCAAACCTATATCATATTCGCTGATACTTTTATGAAGCTCTGGTTGTGAGAAGGGATTTAAAATTTTAATATCAGTATGATGATATATATAATGGTCATAAAATTCCTGGTCAATTTTACCAATCAATGTAAGTTGAAAATTATTTTTTAACTTGCTCCAGACAGATAGCACCAATTCCAACCCTCGCCCTGCATTTATATTTTGTGAGAACCATACTAAATTTAATTTATGATCTGTATTTGTTTTAGGCATTACAAATTCAGATTTTGAAAAAAAGTTAAATACTGTTTCTATGTCATTTCGTCCAGATAACTTTTCTATTTCCTTTGTTATTAAAGGAGCGGCAGTTGTTACATATGACGCTAATGGCAATAATCTTTTTAATAGTAGTTCTCTCCTATGCTTCTCATTTTCTACATTGATATTAAATATTTTTTCACCTGGATGATAATCTTCAACATCAAAGCCAAACCTGCTTTTAATCTTAACAGAGAAGATAAAACTACTATAAAGTGTAGCCAATGTATGAGCTACAATTAAATCGTAAGATTTTATTTCTAACTTTTTTAATTTTTGTAAAAGTTGCAAAGTTCTCTCAGAATGAGCTGCGGCTGATAAATAGATCGATTTTTTGAAAATGGTTGTTAGCTTTCTACTTAAAATGTTCATCAATGAAAAAAATAACCATGAAAAAAACTTTGTTCTAGTTGCGTCTAGATATATATATTCAATAGATGGATATTCTTTCCATACCTGTTTATCAAGACTATCAGACCACCCTCCAATGTTGAACCCTATGAAGGTTACTTCATGATTTAGTTCTGCTGCTAATTTCAATTCCTTTAAAATTCTTGGATTTGTTGTTAAATTAACCGATGAGATAAACAGGATTTTCAAATTATTTGAAAAGTGACTTATAGCTTAATAGGGCTTTGCCCACAACATGGAGCAGCCTGTCGTGATAATCGAATTTAAAAATTACCGGTTATTATTTGTTACAGAATTTATTAAATCAACAAGTATTTTAGTTACAGATCTTGTTTTTAGTCAATTGCTATATTCATTTTATACAGGGGTTCTAATATTGCCTGCCATTTATTATTCAATACTTTAGATTCTATTTCCCAAGAAAATTTTTTAGCAGCTTTATATCGATGAAATCGACCTGATCGAATCATATCAACATTTTGAATTAAATGTTCTAATGTTTTTTTAATAACTTTTTGTTCTAAAGGAATTAGAATACCATGTTCATGATGTTGCATCAAAAAGGATCTTTGGCCATCTGTATCTGATGCCAGGATAAACAATCCTGATTGAAAATAGGCCCAAATTTTATTTGACAAACAAATATTTTTATTTGTATCCACTAATTTATTTTCTACAGCTAATCCTACATCAAACATACTAAGAGAAGCGTGTAAGTCGCTTTGTGAAAGTGAAGGCTGGTAATTAATATATTTTCTGTGTTTTATCTCCTGAATATAAAAGTTTTGCCGCATTTCACCAATTAATGTCAAATCAATATTATCACTAAAGATGTCAAATACAGGTAAGAGATTCTCTAATCCACGAGAATAATTAATGTATTGAGAAAACCATACAAATCTTAATTTTCCGAGGTTTTCAAAATTTTCGTCCGGGCTTTTAAATTCATTATTTGGGAAACAGTTATTAATTGTAAAATTTAAAAAATTTTTTTGTCCAAAAAGTTTATTGGTGAATTCCTCAATTAATGGAGAGGCATAACTAATATAAACAGCTTTTGGAAGTACACATTTCATTAGCATAATTATATTTTTCTGAGCTTGTTTATTCCTTCCCTCACCAGGATGAAAGTCTTCAATATCAATAGCAAATGGTGCTTTTATTTTTTTTGATAAAAAAAATGCTGGATAAAATGTTGGTGGATTATGTGCGATAATAAGATTTGGATGTCCGTTCCATTTCTTCATCCATCGTAATAAAAGCCAACTTTTTTTAGTTAGTGCCATTGCACTAAAAAAAAGATTTTTTGGAAAGAATCTTTTTAATAAACGAAATAGCTTTTCCATTAACGTCAAAAAAATCCAAGAAACGATTTCATGCCTTGTAGAATCTAAATAGAAGAAGGTTACATCTTTGAAATCTTTATTTATTCTTATCTCATTTTTATCCGCCCAATTGTGAAATTTAAAACCAACAACACTGATTTTTACATTCATTGAATCAAGCAACTGTAATTCTTTTAAACAACGCGGATTAGAAGCCAGATTAGAACTAGTAATTAATAAAATGTGAACCACTAATTATAGATGAACTTATTTATCCGGTTAATCTGATTTCTATAAGTATTGTCTAAAGCAAAGCATATACGCTTTTTTTGAAACTCTGTTGAGTTGTAAAATTGTAAGTTATCAGTCACCTGATCAAATAACTCAGAAACCTGGTGCTCATCATTCATGGGAGACATAATTAATAAATCTGCTTCAGCATAATTTGAAATAAATGTAGAAACAACTGCTTTTCCTGTACTTAAATACTCAATTATTTTATGTGAATTAGAAGCGCCGTTAATATCTTTATTTGCTGAATATAAAAATAAAAAAACATCCATTGTAAACAATTGTTCTGATAATAGTTCTTGCTCCATTATTCCGTGTAAAATTACATTCGGTTGATTTTGCAAATACTTTATAAAGGAAACTAACTCTTCGCTTACTGATACATCTGTAGGCGATACATTGTTCTCTTCAAGTGAATATGGC
The DNA here is from genome assembly GCA_037721545.1 of Chitinophagaceae bacterium. Taxonomy (GTDB): domain Bacteria; phylum Bacteroidota; class Bacteroidia; order Chitinophagales; family Chitinophagaceae; genus Ginsengibacter. The sequence goes on along the minus strand of JBBJOK010000006.1, from coordinate 22,352 downwards.
CCCCAAAAATGAAACTCTTTATCAGTATGCTTTGAAATTATTTCCCTGGCTATATCTACATTAATTGCAGCCCTTAATAGATTCCCTACGTAGCCAATTTTTAATTTCCCTCGTTTTTCATACTTTAAATTTTCATTCACTAATTGTTTAGTTGCCAGTTTTGAAAAACAACTACCGAGTCCATGTTGCAATAGTAGTTTAGGTCGATCAACTGCTTTATAGAAATCCAAAATCGGCTTTGATATTGAAATTACTGCATCAGCAGTAGTAGCTGTATTGAAAATAATTTTTTCTTTATAAAAATCATATATTAATAAAATGGATTTATCAGCATTAAATTTTTTAAGATCTACATATAGGAAAGGATCAAAACACCAAACTTCATTAATAGGATTATCAACAATTGCTTTAATCTGGTTAGTATAATTGGCACTGAGAATTTTGTAAATTCTAAATATCTTATGGCGAAGAAACAAAGCCCCTGGAATTAATTTGGTATTGATAACTTTCAAATTTTTGGCTGGATGATCAGTTGATAACTGCGCAAGCATTTTGCCTTTAATCTTTCTTGGAGGATTTACAAAAAATACAGCGTTTCCTGATTCTGCAAGCTCTAATGCATAATGCATTTTAGATAATAACATCTTACCCCAAGGCTCTGTTGAAAGTATCAAAATTGTTTTCAATTGAAATCTAAGTATTAACTTTTTTAGCAGCAGAGTAAATTTTATCAATTATTTCTACAGTCTTTAAACCTTCAAACCCATTTGTAGCAATGATGCCACCTCTAGTTAATACTTCTGAAACATTTTCATAAACCTGGTCATGATTACTCATAGAACCAAAATATTTACCATAGCTATTTGCTGGATTACCTGATGGTAAATTTTCTATTTTATAATCTTTGATATTTTGGTATTCTAATTCATTTAGATATTGCCCGCCAATTTTTACAGTTCCGTTTTCTGCAAAAATTGTCAAAGAACCTTCCATATTCTTATCAAAACTATTTACAGTATAGTTTATAGTCCCTATTGCATCATTATAAAATTTTAAACATATTACCCCCGTATCTTCAAATTCAATAATATTTTTATGATGATAGTTTGCTGTAAATACATTTACATCTTTTACATCACCAATCATCCAATACAACAGGTCAATAAAGTGACTAAATTGGGTATAAAGTGTGCCCCCATCTAATTTTTTAGTTCCCTTCCATGAGTTAGAATAATATTCTTCATTCCGATTCCAAAAGCAACTTAATTGCATGCTATAAATTTTACCCAGTTTGCCTTCTTCAATTAAATTTTTTACAGCTACTACCGGTGGATTAAAACGATTTTGTTTAACAATGAAAAGCCGTTTATTAGCTCTTTCTGCTGTACTAATCATTTCACCACAATCATGTACACTTAAAGCCATTGGCTTTTCGCACAATACATGAAATCCGGCTTTTAAAGCAGCAATACTATGTTCTGCATGTAACCCATTAGGGCTACAAACAGAGATCACATCAATTTCCGGATGGTCATGAAGGAGGTTCTTTACATCTTCATAATATTTCGCATTAAATTTTCTAGAAAGTTCTTCAGATTTCTCTATTACAATATCACATGTGGCTAGCAAGGTACCTACTTTTTGTATTTGCTCTGCATGTCTTTGAGCAATCCTGCCGCAGCCTATAATACCAAATTTTAATTTACTCATTCTACCTATTAATATGATATTAATTCTTTTGTTGGAAAAGTAATCAATACTCCCATTCCTTTTTTCTGATATACAAACATACTTGCAGATTAAATTTTTTCAAATTATTTAATTAAAGGCTTGCCAGGATTTCCAATAATTGTTTGCCCCAATACTTTTTTTATCATGCTCTTTAAATTTTGTAATTGTTCCGCCACATCCCAATTCTCCGTCATCAGTATGCGGAGCAAGTATAAGTATTCTCTTTTATTAATCCTTCGCTGTCCTGAACTTTTTAAAATAATTTACCGCAGGTCGTAGTGGTTTTAAAAAACTATATTTTTCATACAAACCTTTATCGATTCCGTAATCTTCATGTTCTTTACGATCTGTACTTAATAAATCTTCAAATGCTTCTTTAGTAATATTAAACTTCTTTATCACAAATTCATAATCTGAATGCAATTGGCCGGGATCGTAAATCGGTTTTTGCAATTCTTTTAAAGCCTCATCTTTAGAGATTTGGTTTGAAAATATAAGATTAGAAAAATGTGCCTTTCGTTTATCAATATGAAATTTAACCGGCAGTATATATCCCTGATAAAATCTTGTAAAAACAGACTCATAATGCTTTCCACCATAATCTTTCCAGCCAAGTTCTTTAATTATTGTTTCTTTCACCTTAGCTTTATTGTATGGTAGGTAATTTAAAAGATTTATACTTTCAATTCCTTTTATGCTACTATAATATCTTTTTTCCTTCTCACCAAAAAAAGGATAGGTTTTTAATTTTACTTTTCCAAATTTTTTATGAATAGATTGAATGTTTACATGGTCTGTTTTATTGGTAATCCAATATTTTGGTAAAACAGCTTCAGTTACTACATTAGTACCGCTTAAAATATATTTTATATTATTTTGTGCTGCCAAGCGGTATAGGGACCCTGTTATAGCATGATCGGTTAAAGCTTCTATATCTACTACCGAAGCCTTTAAATAAGATAATTGAAGGTCTTTAAATTCTTCCCAATCTACAACCAATGTTTTTAAGTCCAGCCCTAACTTAGAAATAATGTTCTCAATATTTTTTACTGCTATTTCACTGTTCCATCCATTATCAAAATGAACCACTAATGGATTTAATCCTAATTTTTTTGCTGTATAGGTTAGATAAGTACTATCAACACCCCCACTAACTCCTGTTATACAATCATATTTTTTACTTTTGCCTGCCGCTTTAATTTTACTTACAACCTCTTCTAATTTCATTTCGCCGCTTTTACCATAATAAACCTGTTCCTTCTCTGTCAGAAGATATTCATAATAATAATTACAAATGCCTTTTTCATCAAATTTAATATTAGGATCAGCAATGGTATCCATAACGCTTTTGGTGCATTGCTGATATTCTCTCCCAAAATTTGCTTTTGGATCTTTTTTTAATTCCGCTTCATTGTATAGTCTCATTCTAATTATTTTATACTGCAAATTTCAATACCTGTAATAAGATCGCATTTTTACTTTTATTCAAAAGATTGTTTAACACCGAAAAATCAAAAACGGGAACAAATACTGAGTGATGAATTACTTGTTAGGGCCTGAATTGTTCAATGATGGAAGCGCTTTGATCAGTATTATTCTCATGATAAAAATTTAATTTAAACACTCCTTATCCCTACAGGTAATTGATAATTCTTAAATTTATTTACAACAATAAGCCCATGTACATAATTTACATATAGGATTTGGCTCAAAGCCCATATATTGTAATGATTAAAAACGGTAAAGGCTATTACTAATGTTTGTCTAAGATTAACGCCTATATCAATTAAGTTATGTTCAAAGAGGGTTTTAATTTTAAAAATACATCCGTTAACCATTTTTCAGAAATTTGAAGATTTTCTATACCCTGTCCACCTGTAATTGGTACAACAAACTTTTTTCATTTACCGTAGCAAATTCATTAACATTAATAAAACTAATCAGCCGTAATTATTTAATATCCCTATAATTAAATTTTTCATAATGGTTGGCTATAAAGTTTTTCTTTAAGTTCTTTTATAGAAGGATAACTGATCAACACCGCATTATGAGGACGCTGAAATACAAACATACTGCCTGCAGCAACAGCAGAAGCATTTCCTTCATAAACAGCCTTTTTAAAATCATCAACTGATGAAGCACCCCCTCCCGCAATTACCGGGATAGTAACGCCTTCAGTTACTTTCTTTAGTATATCAATATCATACCCATTATAAGTACCATCCTTATCAATTGAAGTTAACAGAATTTCACCGGCACCGAACTCTACGCATTTTTGTGCAAATTCCAATGGGTTTAGCTCTGTATTATGAGTGCCGTTATCAGAGTAAACCTTATACTTGCCCCAGATATTCTTCTTAACATCAATGCTTATAACTATACTTTGCCTTCCGAAGCGATCTGCAATTTGGCTAATTAAGTTTGGGGATGTGATAGCCGCTTTATTTATTATTATTTTTTCAATGCCATTAAATAAAATTTCTTTAACCTCATCTATTGTAGTAATGCCACCGCCATAAGAAAGCGGCATGAACGCTTCACCGGCAATCTCTCTAATTTGCTGAATATTTGGTTTTCTTTTTTCTTTTGTTGCATCTATATCTATAATTGCCAATTCATCAACTTCTTTTTCATTAAATATTTTTACTGCATTAAAGGGATCGCCGACATACCGATATTTTTTAAAGCGCTCACTTTTAATTAAACCCTGGTTATGAATTAATAAAACGGGAATTACACGAATTCGTTTCATTAGGATTAAAAATTATTTACAAAATTGTTATATAAGTTCATCCCATATTTATGACTCTTTTCAGGATGAAATTGTACACCCATAATGTTATCCCTGATGATAGAAGCAGGGAATTCATATCCATAATTAGCTGTGGCTGTAATATTATTAAGATTATTACACTGCAAATGATATGAATGAACAAAATAAAAACGTGGTTCTTCGATATTATCATATAATGGCGAATTTCCAGTTGGTTTAACATCTGTCCAATCCATGTGGGGAATTCTAAAATTAGCAGGAAGTCTTTTTTGATCAAATTTTACAACTTCGCCGTCTATCCAGCCCAACCCTTTTTCACTCCCTTCCTCACTTTTTTCCATAAGCATCTGACAACCTACACAAACGCCAAGAATTTGTATTTTGTCATTAAATACTCTTTTCTGCAATAAATCAAAAAATGGGGCATTACGTAACTGTTTCATACAATAATCAAAATGTCCTACCCCGGGTAATATTAGTTTACTTGCATTTTTTATTACTTCAGGATTTGCAGTAATGGAGTTGGCAGCCCCAATTTTTTTCAACATATTGCTTATGGAGGAAACATTCCCAATTCCATAATCTAAAACTGCAATCATACAATTATTCCTTTAATAACAATTCCTGTAACGATTTTTTAGTGTATCAGGTATTAATTAAATAAATTAAACTCTTTTTGAAAAGTTAAAAAACTTATTAATCTAAAATATTTGTGATCATAATTCTTATGATCATTAAAACTTTCAAATTGTTGTATTATATTTTTGTTTATTAATTCCGGATTATTATCTACTGTTTCTTTAAGTAGTTGCTTTACTTTTTCCTTATTTCGCAGCATGAACATTGGTTCAGGAGCTACAAATCCTAATTTACTGTGCCTGTTAATAATTTTGTCTGGAATAATTCCTCTCATCGCATCTCTTAACACCCGTTTAGATGTACCATTTTTCATTTTAAACTCATCAGGAAGACTATAAACAAATTCAGTAAGCTCAAAATCCAGAAAGGGATTTCTTGATTCGACAGAATGAGCCATAGAACTTCTATCCTGTGCATGCAGTTGGTGAGGTATACTTGTAAACTTCACTTCATCTAATGATAATTCCCGGTAATTTGTATAACGGTTATTTATGATCTTACTCGAATAAGTTCCATTTGCGCCGGGGTTATATTTGCCCGGTTTTTTAAGCAGATTTGCTGCATGATAAAAGATATTTGAAAGCGAACGATAATAGCTTTTATTGTGATTTTGTTTCTGGTAGTAAAGTTCTTTAACGAAATTAACAGGTTTAAATCTTAATAGATGATTGATATTAAATACCGGGAAATTTAAGTATCCTGCTAAAAATTCATCGGCGCCCTGGCCGTCTAAAATTACTTTTAAATGGTCGTGCCCTGCAAGTTCAAAAAGTTTAAATTCGTTAAAAAAGCTTGCTCCAATAACCGGCTGATCATGGTGATAGCACATTTTATTTAAAGTGCCCTTTGTTAACATTTCATCCAGATCAGGGAATATTTTTTTTGACTTTAAATGCAAATAGTCAATAACTGTATCAATGTATTCTTGCTCGTCATAGCTTTTATCTTCATAGCAGGATGAATATGAAGTTGCAGACAGATAATCAGTTTTTATTGTTTTTGCTGTACAAATTACAGATGTGCTATCAACACCACCTGAGAGGAATGTTCCAATATTCACGTCGGTTCGTAGCCTGATCTTTATTGCATTATAAAACTTTTCTCTTACAGCTTCAACAGCTTCATCATAAGTTATTGCTGTATTTATTTGTATATCCCCGAGATTAAAATATTGTGTTTTAATTAATTTAAATGTAACCAGGTCAATAGTAAGCATAAAACCCGGAGGAAGATAGTATATATCAGTAAAAAAGGTTTCCTCATTTTGATTTATCCTGTTAAATTCTAAAAAGTCTATTGCGGAATTTATATTAAGTGAAGGCTTATAAGATGGAACAGTAAGAATTTGCTTTACCTCCGAAGCTATTATGATCTGTTTATCATTTATATGATATGCCAAAGGCTTAATGCCATATCTGTCACGGCTGCAAAATACTTTGTTCTTACGCTTATCATGCAATGCAAAAGCCCACATGCCGTTAAAGTGTTTTACACAATCCTCTCCCCAATAATCGTAACCCGCTAAAATAACCTCTGTATCTGTTTGTGTTTTGAAATGATAACCATGCTTTTGTAATTCATCTTTTAATTCTATGTAATTAAATATTTCTCCGTTAAAAACAATTACCAGATTATCCTGGTAATACATGGGTTGATTTCCGTCTGCACTGAGATCAAGTATGGCTAATCTCCTAAAACCAAATAAAACATTCTTATCGGCATAATATCCATTGGAATCAGGGCCTCTATGACGTACCTTTTCCGTCATAACTTTAATTTCCTCACAACTGTTAATATTCGTTTTATTTATTATTGCACTTATACCACACATAATTTATGCTAAACTTTAAATGTTTTAATGCAAATTTTTAATTCCAGTGTATAGATGATGAATTGTATTTCAAAAGCTTAGTCCATTCAGATTTATCATTATGCATAATTTGGATAGCTTCCTTTTGCAAATAAATGTTTCCGTCTGAAGTTTTAATTTTCTCTAAAGCAGAAAAAACGTCATCCTCGCTGAATATATTAAATATTAGCGGGCTGCTGAAACTTTTTAAGTATGCCGGGCTGGTCATATACGGAAATATTCTCAGGCAATATTTTCCATTTAGATAGGAATCCAGAAATGCTGTTGTATAACAATCAACAATAATTATATCATGCGCTCTAATATCATCCATTATGGAAAAATTATTTGATAGTTTGAGCCTGGAAAAATTTTCAAATAATTTAAATTCATTTTGCAGGTGATCTAAATATTTATAAATAGGATGCTCTCTTAAAGTAACTGAATAGTCTTTTTTTGAAAATATTGTATTTTGAAGAACCATAATCTCACTTCTCGTAATCTCAGGGGTAGCTGTGCACCAAAGTATTTTTTCAATTCTTTTTTTATTGCCTCGGGGTGGTTTTAAATTAAAATATTTTAAATTTCCTAAAATTCTTAAACGACTTTCGTCAAAATTATTATTACTTAAAAAGTAGCTTTTAAAATATTCACCCCATACTACGAAGATACCAGGAGCGGGCACCGGCGAACCTTTTTCATTATTGAACTCGGTTTCTGATATACCATATACAGTATGATGCAAATCAAATAATCCATGCTGTAGGCCAATCGTTGTTACCCCGTTACACTGCTCAAGAGTCTTACTTATAATTCTGCCGTCTTCATAAAATTCATCCTGGTATAGAACATTAACGTCCCGGTTGATTTTTGAAAAATAATTTTTCATCCAGATCCCATAAAATAAATTATGAACATTATAAATAATGGCATTTTTTATCTCATGCTCCAGCAGGAGCCTGTCGTTAAAGAAAATATCAACATTTTTATTGGGCCTCCACTTAAAAGTAGTTATATTAAAAAAACAACTGCTAAATAACTTTAATAGCTGAAAAAAGCCGGGTAAAGCATTTTTATATTCTTTTGAAAGAAAAGATCTCGAATCTTTTATATGTCTAAATGTTTTAAAAACCGGCCAGTAATAGCCGTTACTTATAGATTCTGAAAACTGTTTGGTTTCTGCCAAAAAAAAATCTTTATAATCGTTATCAACCGGTCTATGAGCATGCGTTATAAAATAATTTTTATTAATGGGATCGCCTTTTTGCTTTCCCCGTGAAAAAAATAAAAGAAAACATCGAAAGTAAAATCTGAAAAGGTGAAAGAAAGCGACTAAAAATAGTAATATAAATGAGCGCTGACGATGATTAATTATATACACATTTTTAATACCATGCTTTTCCAATATCCGCTTAATAACATTTATATAATGCTTATTACTTTTAGGAACTGCAACGTATACTTTTTCATTTTTAAATTTCCCCCGGATGAAAGGCAAAATATGGTCAAGTAAATAAACTGTCTTGCCTAGCGTATTATCCGGACGTTTTATTGCTAAAATAGTAATCCAAAAAATTGCATGTTCTAAAACCCTGACTTTTCTTATTGTGATATTTTTTCTATCCGGCGTTACACTGATTTTTCCTATTTCCTGTATATATTGTCTTGCTGATTTATCATTTAATACTTCAAAATTTTCAACTTCACATACTGAAAAGAAGTTAGGCTGCAATAGCTTTATATTCGTGCTGCAATCAATAATTAACTCCTTTTTCAAGTCAAGCCCGAAATATTTTGCAGTTGCTTCGATATCAGAATAGAAAACACTTAAGTTTAACAGCATACCTAACCTATTAAATGGAATACCCGCATTAATATCTTTTAGTGCTTTTTTACCAAGAACAGCTTCATAATACTTAGGCGCAAGGCCATCTCCGGGTCTTATAATACGAATGTTATTTTTAGTTATTGGCTCTCCCGATTCTATTTGTTTCGTTACGTAAATGGATCTCTTAAAACGCATACTATTTTTTTCGGAGGGAAGGATATCGTAGGAAATTTTACCTAATCCTTCAAAAGCATTTTTACTTTCAATAACTAAAGCTTTCAATTCCTGGGGTTCCAATGAAAATGCACTGTCCACTCCCCCATCTGCCCTGCGCAATGTAAAATGTTTTTCAATTACAGAAGCGCCTAGGGCAACTGCAGCAACGCTAACACCAATACCAAGTGTATGATCAGATAAGCCAACATCACATTTAAACAATTCTCTCATGTGTGGTATGGTACTGATGTTGGATGTTTTCGGACTTGAAGGATAACTACTAGTGCATTTTAAAAGAACTAAATCCTGGCACCCAGCATTTTTTAATACAGATACGGATTGATATATATCGTTAATATTTGATACTCCTGTAGACATAATTACAGGCTTACCGGTTGAAGCTACTTTTTTCAGCAGCGGCCAATCAGTGTTCTCAAATGATGCGATTTTATAACATGGGACATTTAATGATTCTAAAAAATCAACTGCTGATTCATCAAAAGGAGAAGAAAAAGCCAGTATACCCATATCCTTTGCTTTATCAAAAATGGTTTTATGCCATTCCCAAGGCGTATAAGCTTCTTTATACAATTCGTATAACTCCTTGCCATTCCATAAAGAATTTTCATCTTGGATTTTATAAGCCCCCGGAACAGTCATTGTATCAGCTGTATATGTTTGAAGCTTAATAGCCTGAACCCCTGCCTCTGCCGCTGCAGATACAATTTCTAATGCCCTGTCAAGAGACTGATTGTGGTTCCCTGACATTTCTGCTATTATGAAAGGAGGTAAATTATTCCCTATTTCTATATTGCCTATTTTCATTTATTTATTATAATCTTACGCGACCTCTTTAATATGAGAACTCTTTGAAAAACATTTTACATTGTTTTTATCGGACTCTTCAATGAAGCCGGTGGCAAAAAAAGCATTTATTGATGGTAGATTATTCCCCTTTACATATCCGACAATCTTTTGTACCTGATAATTTTCTTCAAAAAGTTTTTTAGTTGCCTCCCAAAGTACAATTTTTCCAAAACCAATCCCCCTAAATTTTTCATCGATTAAATAACTTAGGATAGCTCTCTTGTTTTCTATTTTAAATCTTATAGAAGCTATTGGTATATTATCAGTAGTTGTGAATATATACAAACACATATTCTTGTCAGCCATAGATAAATTAAACCAATTGCAGTGAATTTCGTACGAAATAGGTTCAGAATTGAAGGAATTCTTTCTTACTTCCTCATCATTAGCCCAATTATAATAAACGTCTATATCATCCGGAGCAGCTCTTCTTATAAAATAATTATCCTTTAAATACAATTTATAAATCTCCCTCTTTATCCGTTTACCACCATTTCCGTCAAAGTTTGCTTTTTGGTTGATCACCTGTTCGCTTCTTAACTTTTGAATTTCCCCACCAGGCGATAATAACACCTCATTAAAGCGCTCATAAGAGAAAGCAATTTTTTGAGAAATAAAATAATTAAATAATAATGATTGATTCTCTGCCGTCTGAATTATAAATAATAATCCCGTAATGCAACAGTATTCATAAGAGACAGTACTAGCACTGCATATCGCAGTATCACATGTTGTCATTATTTTAATGATTTCATGAGTGTCAAGATTTTTATGAACCTTTATGAAAGAATTGCCATTAATCATTTTTTCCAGCTCCTTATGTTTTTTAAATGCACTTCCAACTACAACATGGATTTGCTTTATTGAGGGTGTATGTTTAAGTAGTGCTATTAGTATTTCACAAGTAGTGTTATTTGAATCTGCTCCCCCAAAATTTAAAAATACATGTTGGATGCTTGTTGGATTATCTATTCTGGTTTTAAGATTATAAAATTCATCCCGTAACAATGCATAAGAAGTGCCAAGTAATAATTTTGTATTAAAAGAAACTTTGTAATCAGAATCCTTTACACCGCCAGAATGATTAATAATAATATCAGTGAGTGAATAATAATTAAAAATATCATCAACATATATCAATTTACAGCCAATATTTGTTTTAATACTTTCTTGAAATGTAGCATCGAAATGATATCCATCCACAATAAGAATTTCAGAAGACTTGACTGGATCACTGAGATTATTGTTTATTTCGGGGATATCTATATCAGAATCTGCAAGTATTTGTGTTTTACATCGATTGGATGCAATTAGATTTAGGGTAAAAGGATCAGCATTTTTAATAATAAACGAACAATCAAAAGCGTCTTGAAGAATTTGTGAAAATGCCACCATTCTGTAAATATGGCCTAATCCTATTTTTTCATTACCATCTGCTCTTAATTTAACTTTTGGCCTCATCATTAACAGTGCGGTGTAATGAATATTTTATTTCTGCCATTTTCCAGTCATCTTCTGTATCTATATCCTGAAACTGTAGTTCTGATATTTGAAAAGCACCCATACTATTCATAAATAATGTTTTTTGTAAAAGGAAATCTTTTGTTTTGATCCAGTAAAATTGGCCGGTATCATAAAATGAAGGTGTCAGATCCTGTGTTCTTGAATTTTTATTTTCCGGATGAAGCAGTTTTAATTCTTTATTTTCATTTATAGCAAATGCCCTTTCAATCGGATGAGAAAATTTTGCAACAGGTACAATTCCGGATAAAACTGGATTATTTTGCAACAAATTATAACTCTCAATAAGTAGATCAGATGAAACCATAACTCCGGTCGGTAAAATGAGGCAAACAAAGTCAAAAGTTTTTTCAACATATTTTGTAATAACCTCAAGCAAAACATCTGATAAAGTAGCAAAATCATCAGAATTCTTCATACTTCTTCTAAATGGAATCTTTCCACCTGCAGAAAGAGCAGCAGAGATAATATCATCATCATCAGTGGATATGATTACTTCGTTAAATAAACCGCAATTCCTTGCAACTTCTATTGGATATTGAATAATAGGCTTTCCCAAAAAATTACGTATATTTTTTTTTGGAATTCTTTTGCTTCCTCCTCTTGCAGGAATAATCGCAAGATTATTCATTAAAAAAATTATTTATTTCTCTAATAACATATTGCTGTTCTTCTTTTGTAAGAGTTGCGTACATAGGCAGGCTTAAACACCGGCTATAATATTTTTCAGCATTTGGATAATCACCCTGCTTATAGCCCTGCGCTTTATAATAAGGCATAAGGTGAGTAGGAATATAATGTACCTGCGCAAAAATATTCTTATTTTTTAAATAATTATATAACCCAAGCCTGTCTTCCGTTTCAATAATATATAAATGATAAGCATGTTCTTCATTATAGCCCGATTGCCCTTTGATCCATTTTTTATTTTTGAAAGCTTTGGCATATTTTATTGCAATTTCCCTGCGCCTTTTCAATCCTTTATCTGCTCTTTGTAATTGAGAGATGCCTAATGCTGATTGAAAATCTGTCAACCTGTAGTTGTATCCTAATTCCTGCATTTCCATGTACCAGCCAGGATAAGATGAAGAAATATTTTTTGCATTTCCGGCTGCCCAGTTTACATCATTTAAAAATATTTCGGCATTGCGGGTAATGCCATGTGTACGTAGCCGAAGTAATTTTTTGTAGAGTTGTTCATTGTTGGTCGTGATCATTCCTCCCTCTCCTGTAGCAATATGTTTAACAGGGTGAAAAGAAAAAATTGCCAAATCGGCAAAGTTGCCATTACCGCAGAATTGTTTATTTCCTTTGTTATCAATAAAAAAACCTCCGGGAGCATGGCATGCATCTTCAATTATCCATAATCCATATTCATTTGCAAGCTGCTTTATAGATTCCAGGTTAACTGCACGTCCTGCAAAATCCACAACGATGATACCGGTATAAGTTCCTTTAACTTCGGACGATAATAATTTTTTTACCTCATCAATATTTATTAAATAAGTTTCGGGATCAATATCTGCAAATACTACATCACCACCGCAATATTTAATACAATTAGCAGATGCTGCAAATGTAATTGGAGTAGTAATAATTTTTTGCCCGTGTTGTACTTTTAGGGCCAAGGCACACAGATGAAGCGCCGCTGTTCCATTGGCAACTGCTACGGCATATGTTGCTCCAATATATGCTGCAAATGCTATTTCGAACTCTGCTATTTTTGGGCCTTGCGTTAAGAAATCTGCCTTAAGAGCATCTATAACAACATCTATATCTTTTTTACTGATATGGTGTTTGCCATATGGTATAGATCTATTTTTCATTTACGCAGTAAAATCGGAATCAACATGTTCTTTAATTAAGTTTCTTATATCATCAACTGAAAGCCATTCACTATTTGTGCCTGAACTATAATTAAAACCCTCTTTTACTTTTTTTGCATTAAAATGTTTAAGGTAGTCTTCTAATTTCCAGGTTGGTAATTGTGGCAAAAGGGCATAGTATTTACCAAGGTCGTAAGTAGAAAAGGAATCAGAAGAAGTTATCATTTCCTCGTGGATCTTTTCACCAGGCCTGATACCAAGAACAGGATGTTTACATTCAGGGCCAATAGCCATTGCTACATCTGTAATCCGATAGGAAGGAATTTTAGGAACAAATAATTCTCCTCCCCATGCATTGCCAAGTGCGTATAATATCATTTCTACTCCTTCAGTAAGTGAAATATTGAACCTGGTCATTGCGGCATCAGTTATAGGCAATACCCCCTCCTTTTTTTTATGTAAAAAGAAAGGAATTACAGATCCATTAGAGCCCATAACGTTACCATAACGAACCACAGAAAATTTTATATCCTTTTTACCTTTGATATTGTTGGCCGCAATAAATAATTTGTCGGAAACCAATTTAGTTGCACCATATAGATTAATAGGCGCTGCAGCCTTATCTGTTGAAAGCGCTACTACATTTTCAACATTCGACTCCAAACATGCATTGATAATATTTTCAGCTCCTATAATATTTGTTTTTATACATTCCATAGGATTATATTCGGCAATAGGCACATGCTTCATAGCAGCAGCATGTACAACTGTGTCAATTCCCTTCAAGGCCGTCTTCAACCTGCTGAAATCTCTTACATCACCTATGAAATACCTCATCATTGGATATTTTTTCTCAGGAAATTCATGAGCCATATGATATTGTTTCTGCTCATCCCTGGAATAAATAACCAATCTTTTAACATCCGGATAACGTTCTAAAACAATCTTTACAAATGCTTTCCCAAAGGAACCCGTACCACCGGTAATTAATATTGATTTGTTATTAAGCATTGTTCTCATAGTTTATTTGTTCCCAATGTATGGGTTGATAAAAATGTCCATCCCGATAGCCCGTCCTAAATTCATTCATGTTTTCCACTTCGAAACTCAAGGTATCCTGGGAAACAAAATGATCACCGGTATCTTCATTGCCGCAATAAGTGGTAACAAAATACTTACCGGGCAGTAACAGGTTTACCGGAACTTTAAATTTGAAAGTATATGTTCCTGGTTCAGCTTCCATGTAGGATTGATGATAGTCTGTTCTGTCAGAAAAAAATACGACCTCTGCATTTTCATTACGCAGATAGTAAGTTAAATGCCACCTGTAAATTTTTTTGTTGACACGGTATTTAACTAATATAAATAACTCGCTTTTGCTGGAAAGAGTTTCTGCAATAACTTTATCAGTATTATCTACTAATGAAGCCTCTAAAATTTGAGAATCTTTTGACACATCCGGATTATGCCGGATCGTTTTTGAATTGTCTGCATTTATACCTGAGGATAAATATTGTTTAATACAATGCTTTACATCCCCAACTACATCGATCTTCCCCTTTGATAATAGTATCCCGGTATTGCAAATAGCCTGAATCGTATTCATATTATGGCTCACAAATATCACTGTTCTCCCTTCATTTTTACTAACATCTTCCATTTTCCCAAGGCATTTTTTCTGAAATTGTGCATCACCTACTGCAAGCACTTCGTCAACTACCAATATCTCTGGTTCCAGGTGTGCTGCCACTGCAAATGCCAATCTAACATACATTCCGCTGCTATATCTCTTAACAGGGGTATCAAGAAATTTTTCTATCTCGGCAAAATCCACAATCGCGTCAAAATGTTTTTTTATTTCAGTACGACTCATCCCTAATATGGCACCGTTTAAAAATACATTTTCCCTGCCGGTTAATTCAGGATGAAACCCAGTACCGACTTCGAGCAGTGATGCCACACGTCCTTTGATCTTTACAGTGCCTGTTGTAGGCTCTGTTATTCGTGATAAGATTTTTAATAATGTGCTTTTGCCGGCACCATTTCTGCCTATGATACCAAGCCTGTCTCCCTGGTTAATTTGAAAACCTATATCTTTTAATGCCCAGAATTCTTCGCTGGTTGCTTTTGGACTTTTTAAAGTTTTAGGTAAAGAGAATATTTTCTTCGCCTTACGTGTAATAACATCTCTTAAGGCAGTATAATTTTCCCGGGTTTCATGAGAAATGATATAGCTTTTAGATAAATCCTGAACCTGAATTATTTTTTGCATTTTTGCTGTGATTTTTTAACTCAAACACCTGCGTTACATTTTTTTGAACTAGTTCTTTGTTGATATTATCCTGTCTAAGGCTTTGGTTAAATACATATTTGCTATTAACTTGTAGGATTTTGTAAATATTTTAGTTATACTGCCTTTTCTTGATAGCTTTTCAATATGCCTGTCAAACCTTTCTTATTCTACAAAAAAATCAGTTGCCGGAAAATAATTATCAATCACCCCTATTGAATCAACTTTATCTAAAGCGCAGCCAACAGGTTATTCCCGGTTTCTTTAATAGCTTTTAAATGACGTGGGGCAATAAAACCAGCCGCACCTATTAATGCAAAATTTTTCACTTCTTTAGTTTATCTTTTAATTAATTACCTGTTCAGTTAGATATTATCAGCAAATGTTTTTTCCATTTTACGAAAGTAAAATATTCCTATCCCAGCAAATAAAGCAATAATAACCACACTTACCAAAAAAGAAGTCCAGTTCATCGGATCGCCTAGTAAACACCAGCGAAATCCATCAATAACACCTACCATAGGATTTAGATAATACCATATTTTCCATTTTTCTGGTATAACAGAGCTACTAAAGCCAACTGGCGTAATATATAAACCAAATTGAACAATGAAAGGAATAATATATCGAAAGTCACGGTATTTTACATTTAACGCGGTAAGGTATAATCCAATTCCAATTGAACACAAAAAAGCCAAAACAACAAATAAAGGGAGAAATATAATATGCCAGGAGGGAAGAAACTGATACAAGATAAACATCCCTATCATAATTATAAAAGAAATACCGAGATCAACCATACTTGTGATCACCGAACTGGCAGGTATAATCATTCTTGGAAAATAAACTTTTGTAATAAGGTTAGCATTTCCAATAAGGCTATTGCTTGCTTCACTTAAAGCGTTACTAAAGAATTGCCATGGCAGCATTCCCGCAAAAACCATTAATGCATAAGGAGCAGCGCTGGGATTATCAAGCCGGGCAATACGACTGAACACAATTGTAAAAATAATTGTAGTTAGTAACGGCCTGATGATACTCCATGCTGCACCTATTACTGTTTGCTTATAGCGAACTTTTATATCCCTCCAGCTAAGTATATAAAAAAGTTCACGATAGCGCCACAAATCTTTCCAGTAATTTTTTTCACTTCTTCCCGGCTCAATTACCAAATCCCATTCTTCTTTTTTTATACTTTGTACGATGCTCATTTGTTAGTTATAAAATTTCAACTGCTTCTTTTAGATTTTTCTTATAAATAGGATAACTAAAGTTTTGCATCAATAAGTTTACGTCAGGTTTGAAAGCTACACTATTTTTAATTACTCTTTTTATAGCAGCAGTAAGTTCAATTGCATCATCAGGGTTTATTAGTTGTCCTAATTTTCCATTACACAATGGATCAACTGACCCATCTGTATTACCCGCAATTACAGGCAAACCATAAAACATCGCTTCAATAAAAACAATCCCGAAACCTTCACCTTTACTGGGCATTACATATAAATCAGCTAATTTATAATGAGCGGCTAATTCGTCATCAGGTATAAACCCGGTAAAAGTTATGTTAGCTTTGAGATTATAATTATTTATCAATCTATCCAGCCTTTTTTTTTCTGATTGATCATAATTGCCAACGATTAAATATCTGATGTTCGGAAATTCTTCAATCAGGCTGCTCATGGACTCTATTATCTTCTCATGCCCTTTATATTGTTCGTCAGCAGCAATACGAGTTACAGTAATCAAAATAAAATCACTTTCTGATAAATTATATTTTTTATACAATACTAACTTTTCTTCAGCATTTATAAGAGTTGGCAAAAAAGGATCAAGGCAATTATTTAGCACTTGAACATTTGCCGTATCAAGCTTATACAAATTAAGCATTGTGTTTTTTGTATAATTACTTACTGCCAGAATAGAATCAACTTTACGAAGCATTTTTAACTTTAAAACTGATAAGGACTGCCAAACTTCTATACCATGTGCAAACAATACCAGCTTTGTTTGTGGTGATACTTTTTTTATAAGATAACCAACAGGTAGTAAATTAATGTGGCTTATAATTACTACTTTACTTTTTATTCCCTCTTTGATGCTGCTGTAAATAGTTTTTAATTTTTGTGCAGCAAAACCTCCAAAGGCAGAAGAGGGAAAATATTTAGGATCTACATCTCCCTGTTTATCATACATTGAAAAAATGCTCACACTTTCCGGAAATAATTCGTAAAGCGCCTTACCTGCTATTTTGCAAACTTTTTCAATCCCTCCTTCGGCTGAAAATATTTTTAAAGTAAGGAAAAGGATTTGCTTACGAGTTGACATTTTTTCCCAATAGTACTAAGGTCATTAATTGTGACCAGTGCATTTTACCTTCAATAAATTTTTTGTAATTTACTTTAGATACACTTCCCGAATTTATTCTGCTTTTTACAAATTCATCTTTGGAAAGCCAAGTTTTAAATGGAAATGTAAATCCCATTTTACCTCGATTCCATATCTCTTCAGGCAAAATATCTCTGAATGAATCAATTAGTAATTGTTTACCAAACTCTCCATCATACTTTGTTGAGGACTTTATTTGCAAAGACAGATTTATAAATTCTTTGTCTAAAAATGGAACTCTTATTTCTATTCCGTGCGCCATGCTCATCACATCTGAATCTCTTAATAATTGATTCTGCATATACATATTCATTTCTATCCAACTTGCCTGGTTCTTAAGAGACAAATTAGAAATATCATCCACTACAGGTTGTTCTTCCAAAACATTCCACACTTCTTTTTCAGAAATATTGAGTTGTTCAGATATTTCATTTGGTATAAAATGGCCACGTAAAAAAAGATATTTTCCTTTTGCCCCATCTAAGGTTAAGTAACATAGCCGTCTTAAATTTTTTGTACCTGCCTGAATTGAATTTCTTAAAAGAACGTCCGGCAATTTGTTTAAATCATTGAGCGTGTTCATTCGTTTAAAAGAAGGATACCCCCCAAATAATTCATCACCGCCAACACCCGACAATACCGCTTTTAAACCTGTTTCTTTCGCATATTTACTGATGAACCATGTATTAACACCATCAGTACTTGGCAAATCCATGTCATTTATTATTAATGGCAGCTGATTATGAAATTCGGACTCGGTCAAAAGATGTTGATGATGATTACATTTTAATCTCTGCAGAACAATATCCTGGTATTTTTTTTCAGAATATTCTGATTCTGAAAAATATAAAGACAGTGTGTTAAGATGTTCTTTTATAGTATCGTTTGCAAGAATTGCTGTTAATGAAGAATCTAATCCTCCACTCAAAAAAACTCCAATGGGAGCATCAGATAATAAATGACTTTTAACAGCTTTTGATAAACATTCTTTTATTAATTTTTTCGCTTCCCCCCTATCAGATATTATTTCACTGTAATTAAATTGATAAAAGGAAGATATCTGTGATGTTCCGTCTGACAAATTATATTTTAAAAAAGATCCTTTTGCCAAAGGCGTAACATAACTCAATGTAGTTATGGGTTCAGGTAAGTGACCGTAAGCCATCATATATATTTGCCAGTGCGGATGTTCGTGATTTAGTTCGGGAATATTTTTAAATGCTTTAACTTCTGAAGCAAAAGCTAATTGTTTACCCTTAATTGAAAAATACAAAGGTTTAATACCTGCCGGATCTCTTACTAAATACAATGTAGATTGTGTATTATCCCACAAGGCAAAAGCAAACATTCCATTAAACTTTTCAAATGCATCAGTGCCCCAGGCAGCAAAGGATGCCAGAATAACTTCAGTATCACTATTTGAATTAAATTTAAATCCTTTTTGAACAAGTTGTGCTTTCAAATCTGGAAAGTTGTACAGCTCTCCATTATAAGTAATATGATAACGTCCATCTGCATAACTCATTGGCTGATGCCCGGCAGAACTCAAATCAAGTAATGCAAGCCTCCGGTTGCCAAGAACTAGATTATTTTCTAGGGAAGTATAAATACCTTCATCATCAGGTCCACCATGTTTTAGAATATGGCACATGCCCTTAACCAATTCCTGCAATTTTTCTACACTACATGATTGATCAACTATGCCTGCTATTCTACACAACTATGCTATAATTTTTTGGATGGCTCTTAAAAATTTAAATAATATTTTCAAGATTCTTTTTGTCAAAATGGGCACTTAATTGTAAGCCCATACTTTCTATTTTAACAAAGCCTCTGCTACCTGAAAGCTCAAGTAATATACCTTCATAATTCATTAAAACTCCTTGCCGTATTCTAACTTTTTGATTTATCTGTAAACCGATTTCTTCAACAACAATCTCAGAAAATTCGTTTAAAAACTTTTTTATTATATTAATTTCTTCAGGTTTTATTTTAGCAGGTTTGCCTAACCAGTGAACATAATTCAGAATACCCTCTATTCTTTTTAAATCCCATTTCTTTTGCTCTTCCACCCTCACAAATACATATCCTTTGAATAAGGGTTCAAAAATTATTTTTTTTCTATCGCTCCACTGTTTCACCACTTTATTTAATGGGCAATAGTTTTCTATTCCTTTTACATCCAATATTTGTGTAACTTTTTTTTCCCACCTGGGTCTCGTACTTACAGCATACCAGTTTAAATTTATTACACTCATATACAAAGCTTCGCTGTCCCTCAGTCACATAGATTTAGACTGAAAGGATAGTATATTACATCCACGCTTTTGTTACCTACTCAGTAACTACTTGCGGAAAACATTTTTAATTTTTGACATAAATCCTTTCTTCTCTTCTTTAATATAATAACCTTGGCCTCCTTCACCGTAACCATATCCAAATCCATAATTACCATACCCATAACTACCATACCCGTAATTACCACCAATCCCTCTACGTTTTAATCCATTAAAAACAATGCACATGTTCTTAAATTTATTTTGTTTTGATAAATTATCGATAAGTTTTAGATACATTTTAGGCGTGGCATTATGCCTTACTACAAATATTGTAGTATCAGCATAATCTTTTAATAATAAAGAATCTGAAACAGGGCCTATGGGAGCAGAATCTATTATAAGATAATCAAACGTTTTTTTCAATTGTTCAATCATTTCCTTAAACTTATTGCTTAAAATGAGTTCAGATGGATTTGGTGGAATTGCGCCAGCAGAAACAACAAATAAGTTTTTAATTTTTGTTTCTTTAATAATCCCTTCTAAAGGTATTTTTCCTACAAGATAATTTGATATTCCCGGATCGCGACTAACGTTAAGCAAATTACTAAGCCTGGGTTTTCTAAGGTCAAGTTCTAACAGAGCAACTTTTTTATCAGTAAGTGTATGGCTTATAGCAAGATTTATTGAAATAAAACTTTTCCCCTCACCAGAAATATTTGAAGTTATAAGCGTGGTTTTAGCATCTTCGCTTAAAGCCATAAAACTAAGGTTCGTTCTTAAGGAGCGAAACTGTTCAGCTATAATTGTACGCTTACCTTCCTGAATAACAATTGGACTTTTAGATGTTACCTGGATGATTTCGCCAACTACAGGAACTTTTGTTTTATCTTCAATTTCATTGGTAAATAAAACTTTGCGATTGAATTGTTCTCTTAAAAGTATAATAAAAACAGCTACTAACACTCCGATTAATAATCCAGCCAGGTAATAATTTTCTGGGATCGGTTTAATAGGGCCAAAAAAACTGGCATTTTCAATAACTTTTAAATCAGCGATTGTTGATGCCGAATTTAACGCGGTTTCTTCACGTTTTTGAAGCAAATAGCTGAAAATATTGTTTTTGATTGCTTGTTCACGTGTTACATCAATTAAACCACGTTCCTGTTGCGGTATTCTACGCAACATATTGGTATTAACACCAATATTAGACATTATATTTCCGCGTGCAGATGAAAGATTCATCTTAATATTTCTCATGTTCTCTTTTACATCACTTCTCAATCTATTAACTTGCTCTTCACCTAATAAAACAGCATCGCTTTTTTCACCCGCTATACTTTTGCTTCTTTTTAGCTGTATTTCAGCCTCGTATAATCTATTCACCAAAACACCTAAAGTAGGATCGTTAAGTAATTGTATAGATGGAACAACGCTTGCGTTCTTTTCTTTACTGTAAACATAATTATTTACATCATTTAGCACGTCAAGTTGAATATCAATTTCCCCCTTTCGCTTATCTAAATCCTTTACACTCTCTAAAAACAATTGCCCTTGTGAACTTAGATCTATTACCTGATTTTTGGCTTTATATTTCTGCACATTTTTTTCTACACTATCTAACTGATTTGTTACGAAACCCAATCGATTATCAATGAAAGCCAGTGTTTTGGCTGCAGTTTCATTTTTGTCATCAATAGCATTAGCATTGTAAACTTTAAATAATCTTGAAAGTATATCAACACCTTTTTCAGGAACAGGAGTTTCTATCTTTAATTCGAGCACCGTAGATTGAGTTGATATGGCATTAGCTCTTAGATCGCTAATTATCCCACCCGCAGTACCCTCAATTGATTTAAAGAGTACATAATAGTCTTTCCCCTTTAGATTTCTCTGATATGAAGGATTTACAACAATCTGGTAGAAAATATTATTTAAACGCACACTATCATTGAAACTAATTGTTTTAGAGTCAATATTTATGGCATTCCGGTTCCAATCGATGGAGAAAAAATATTTTTTTGAAGTATTAATATTATCCATTCTGGAAGTCCGAAAGTAAACCGGGGAATTTTCTTTATATAATTCCTCTGTTCTTACCTTTCCTTCATTATAAACCGACGCATATAAATGAAGTTCTCTAACAAC
>JBBJOK010000101.1:0-8989 GCA_037721545.1 Chitinophagaceae bacterium | reverse complement strand
ATTTCAGAAGAAAACAGAATGTTACATTTACGTCTTGGCAGGTTGTTTTAAAAAAGATACAATTTTTGCCGACGCTTTTGGTTGAAGCCCTGCTAAATAACTATATTTGCTTACAGTGCGACACAGAATAAAAATTATATTACTTCTTCTTACAGGCATTTGCTATTTAAATTCTGTTTTTGAATTTGACAGTAAAGAATGTAAGCAGAACTATGGCAAGGAGATACACACTTACATTAAAGCATCTGAAACAACGAACGTATCGAGTGTTAATACTGAAAAAATAGTTGAGCTATTCACTTCCTTCTACGATTTACTTTTCCCACAACACAATTCGGAACGAAATGTTTTTTATTCCGTTTCTATTGAGCCAGACCCACCCGAAAAAATATACTTGCGGTATCGGTCTTTACTAATTTGATTTTTTTGCTTTGACATTTTGCTCTGCACTTGCGGAGACAAACCTGTTTGCATATTGCTAAGCATAAAATCAAAAATTAAAAATGACTTTTCTTGAACTGTCGTCTTACATAGGGCTGCTTGCCACTGTTGTGTTAACCTTTAATATTTTATTGGGGATGATGCTTGGCACTGCATACAAAAGGCACAACTACTGGAAGCGGCTACCAAACCGTATAAAACAAATCAGCATTCTTGACTTACACAATTGGACGGGTTATGTGGCTTTGCTTTTAGTGCTGGTGCACCCAACACTTTTACTGTTTGACCCGGCAACAAAATTTAAATTCGTTGACATTATTTTCCCCGTCAATGCACCGCACCAAAAATTATATGTGGCATTTGGAGTATTAGCAATGTATGCCATTATCATGGTTATTGTTACCACACAAAAAGCGGTAAAAAAGAAAATGAATTACCGCACATGGAAAAATATTCATCTTATTTCTTATGGTACAGCGCTTCTTTTTATTGTTCATGGAATAGCAATGGATCCGCAATTGAAAGACAGACCGGTTGACTTTTTTGACGCAGAAAAATTAGTGTCCGAATTGTGTGCAGTTATTTTAATTATTGCAACAATCCTTCGTTACAAATATCATTTACATAAAAAGAAAGCGAAATGAATAAACTATTTCTTATAGCAATTTTATTTTGCTCTTGTTCAGCATTTTCGCAGAGAGATAGCACACAAAGCAAAATAACTTTAAAAGACAGCGCAACACGTCCGCATCCATTTCAATATGATAAAGATGCCGGGGTTCAATATAAAAAAGGAGATTTTACATGGACAACATGGGCATTTGCTGAAAGGCTGTTTGCAGGAAATACAAAACCTGCATGGCGCAGGGTAAGGCAGGGCATGGAATTTAAATTTCCTTCTTATAAATTTCGCATCAACGGCAATAAGTTTCGTACTGCTTTAGTGTATGAAGTTGATTTTACCAATAATAATTTTTTTAAGGACAGCAAGCGTTTTAAAATTTGGGAAAATCTTTTTGTATCATTTCAAAATGCAGATGATGCAAATAAGTTTAGAATTTTGTTTGGAGAAAATACACATATACTTTCAAGAGAAGATAATTTATCATCAGGTAATTTGCCGGCTATCAATCGCAGCTTAATTTTAGAGCAGCACGGCTCAACAAACAGCTTTGGAACGCAGTGGGGCTTTCAATTGCAGAAGCAATTATCTTCCAAGACATTTTTACAGGCTTCTTTACAAGATAACAGAGGTTCACTCAATCAGGATAAACCAATGTATCAATTTTGGAATGATATTGCGGTAAAAATCACACAATCCATTTTGCAGCCCAGCAACATCAGCAATCAAAAATTTAATATTGGTTTTGCAGTTGACCATACAAGAAATATAAATGACAAATCCTTTGCACTTGCATCGGGTATTCATGCCGTCGCTTTGGGAAACACACCGGCAACAGGAAACAAATTAACCTTTGAAAACAATGCAGATTATACCAACACTTTTGGAAAACATTTTTATACGTTGGAGTACGAAGCAATTTATTCTAACTACTCCGACCAGAAATTAAATGTTGCAGGTGGTTACGCACAATTTCAATTTCAAATATTTGACAAAAAGCAGTTTGGCGACCTTGTTCCTTTTGTTCGTTACGATTTGGTAAATCTTTCAAACCCGTCAGCATCCGCAACCGAACAGGCAATTAAGTTAGGCATCAATTACAATTTACCATTTACAAACAAGCTGATAAATTTTCATTTGGAATATGCACATCATTTGCTGAATGGTTCGCCGACAATTCTTACAACAACAGATAAACAGTTTGACGAGTTCAGGCTTGAATTAAGAATAAACGTCACAAGATATTTGCGGTTTTAAAAACATTTATATAAAAACAAAATAAAATGATTGTACCATGAAACATCTGATAATATTATTGACAGTTTTTGCTTCTTTAAAAAGTTATTCTCAAAATAATTCAGATGCAATTATTGGCAAGTGGTTGAAAATACCCAAAGAAGATTTAATTATAGAAGTCTATAAAGTGAAGGATGAATACAAAGGAAAGATAAGCGGGACAAAAGATAACGATAAAAGAAAACCTGTAGGGTTTATAATTCTGGAGAAGTTAAAATATAATTCCAAAGCAAAGAAGTGGGTAAATGGAAAAATACATGACCCTAATTCAGGCAGCACTTATACCGCAGAAGCTAAAATAAAATCAGACGGCACACTTGAAGTTAACGGTTATTTGGGATTAAAATTTCTTGGAACAAAAAAGAATTTTAAAAAAGTAAACAATAAATCATGCCTATCCCTAAATTAGTTGACCAGACAGCAATATACGTTGCAGAGCTTTATAAAAAATATCAAACACCGGATTTGTTTTATCATAATCTTGAGCATACACAAAATGTAGTAAAGAGAACCAAGGAAATTGCCGCTAATTATTCTTTTGATGAAACAGAATTATTTATTCTAGTAGCTGCCGCATGGTTTCATGACACAGGGTATCTTTTTGGCGTTGCAAAACAACACGAAGAAAGGAGTGTTTCTATTATGCAAAAGTATTTGGAAGCAAAATGTGTGGAGAAGAAAATCATTGACATAATTAAGGGCTGTATTCTTGCGACAAAACTTTCACAAAATCCTACATCACTATTAGAAGAAATAATTTGTGATGCTGATACTTACAACTTAGGTACTGAAGATTTTTTTAAAACTGATAGATTATTAAAGAAGGAGTTTGAATTAAGGAATAATGCTTCGCCTGATAATTGGGATAAACAAACGTTAGAGTTACTTGAAAAACATAAATATTTTACTTCCTGCTGCCGGGATAAATTAGAAAAAGGCAAACAAAAAAATATAGAGGTAATGCGAACTCTTTTAAATAAATAAATTAAATAATGTTGTTATAAGCTTCAACCTAATTTCTTAAAAATAAACTAAATTTTAAAAATGAAATTTAAACTAATTCTGTTCTTTTCTATATTGTCATCGCCATTTTTTTCTTCAGCCCAAAAAGATACATTAATTAAAAAACTGGTAAGTATAGTACAAACATCTACGCCTGATACCCTTCAGGCCAGGATAATTTTGATAGGGGATGCCGGGGAATTTACTAATGGCAAACAACCCGTTATCAATGGTATAAAAACTGCTTTGGCTTTAGATGCAAAAACAACCATAGTATATTTAGGCGATAATATTTATCACAATGGATTACCGGATGAAACTTCATCCGATTATCCCTTAAAACGAGCTGTGCTTGATTCGCAGATACAAATTGCTGATAATACAAAAGCAAAAGTTTATTTTATCCCCGGCAATCATGATTGGAATTATGGAGACCCCGGCGGGTTGGCGGCTAATCAGGCAGCAGCAATATGTAGATAATGCAGGTAGAAAAAATGTTGAATTTTTTCCCAAAGATGGTTGCCCCGGTCCGGTAGAAATAAATTTAACACCAGATGTGGTATTAATAATTCTGGATACTGAATGGTGGCTGCATCTTTATGATAAACCCGGTATTGAATCTGATTGTGCATTTAAAACAAAGGCAGAAGTACTTACAAATCTTGATGACATACTTTCAAGAAATTCTAAAAAATTAGTGGTACTTACCTTTCATAATACTTTCAGAAGCTATGGTAGCCATGGTGGTTATTACACACTTAAGCAACATATTTTTCCTTTTACTGAGGTTTTTCCCAAATTATATATTCCGTTGCCAATAATAGGTTCTATCTATCCCATAACCAGGGGTATTTTTGGCACACTTGAAGATCTTCCGCATCCTGCATATTCAAATATGATAAGCGAAATAGAGAAAACAGTAAAGCGTCATCAAAATGTAATTTATGCCGCAGGCCACGAGCATTCGTTGCAATTAATAAAAGATAGTGGGTATTTTTATATTGTTAGCGGTGCCGGCAGTAAAGCCACCAGAGTAGGTAAAAATAAAAATTTATTATTCGGCGTTCAGCAACACGGCTTTGCTACACTGGACATATCAAAAAATAAAAATGTAAACGTTGCTTTTTTTACTGTAGATTCTAACGAAACAAAAAAAGCATACACTGCAGATATTTTAAATTTTACGGCGTTACCATCAAAACCTGAGGATACATTAAGAGAAGTGGAAGTGGCTTTTAAAGACAGTGTAATAATTTCTGCCAGTGATAAATTTAAAAACCCCACGGGCTTTAAAAAAAGATTTTTGGGTGATAATTACCGTAAGGAATGGAGTGTACCTGTACAATTTAAAGTATTTAATTTAAGAAAGGAAAAAGGAGGGTTTACCATTGCATCGTTAGGTGGCGGCAAACAAACTAAATCTTTACGCTTAATAGATAAAAAAGGAAAAGAATGGACACTAAGATCTGTGGAAAAGGATCCGGAAACTGCGATACCCGACAACTTAAGAGGTACACTGGCACAAGATATTGTGCAGGATATGATTTCAGCAAGCCACCCCTACGCACCAGTGGTAGTGGCTGGTTTAGCCAATGCAACTGGAGTGGTTGTTGCCCAACCGCAATTCTTTTTTGTACCCGATGATCCTGCATTTGGCATTTACCGAAAAATATTTGCAAATACAGTTTGCCTCCTGGAAGAAAGAGAGCCCACCCCGGATGGCACAGATACAAGAAGCACTTCTAAAATCATCAACAAATTATTTGAAGATCATGATGACCATATTGATCAGCAGTCATATTTAAAAGCACGCTTGCTTGATAATGTTATTGGCGATTGGGACAGGCATTTTGATCAATGGAGATGGGGAACCCGGGATACAGGAAAAGGGAAATTATATTATCCCATACCAAGGGATAGAGACCAGGCATTCTTTAATTCTGAAGGGATGCTTTTAAAATATCTTTCAAAAAATCAGCTAAAATATTTGCAGGGATTTAAAAAAAATTATTACAGCATTAAATGGCTAAACTGGGAAGCCAGAGACCAGGATAGGATGTTTATGAGCATGCTAAATGAAAATGACTGGAAAAACATCATTGATACCTTTCAACAAAAACTTTCCGATAATGTAATAGATGTAGCAGTAAAAAAATTGCCGCCTCCTGTATATGCTATGGACTCTGCAATCCTAACTGAAAAACTCAAAAGCAGGAGGGACGATCTATTACCGCAGGGTATGAGATTTTATAATTATTTATCCAAGGAAGTAAATATATTAGGCAGCAACCAACAGGAATATTTTAAAGTGCAGCAAGCTGGCAACAATGTACAGGTAATAGTGTATAAAAAAATAAATAAAAAAGATTCTACAGGGATAATGTATAGCCGCATATTTAACCCCAAAATCACTAATGAGCTGCGCCTTTACGGGCTTAATGGCAATGATAAATTTGAAGTTGATGAAAGTGTAAATTCAAAAATAAAAATTAGAATGATTGGGGGCAAGGGTAATGATACTTTTGATATAAAGGGAAATAAACACAATTATGTGTATGATGTTACTGCAAGCGATACCAGTTTAAAAATTGAAAAAAACTTTATCGTAAATGCATACAAAACAAAAAAAATTTTTTTATCCAATCCCCAGGTAAATGAATACAAGCCTTATGGCTTCTCATATAATAAATATCAATTACCGCAAATTATTGTGGGATATAATCCTGAAGACAAGTTGCTTTTAGGATTTGGCTTCACTGCGAGGACTTTTCGTTTCAGAAAAGAACCTTATTCTACTTTTCAAAAATTCTCAACTTTATTTGCACTAAATCAAAAAGCGTATCAGGTTAAATACCAGGGAATATTCAACTCAGTGGTTTTTGGTAAGGATATTTTATTTAATGCCGAAATAGTTAATCCAACTTTAAACAATTTTTTTGGATTTGGTAATTCAAAACGGGATCCTTCAAAATCCAGGGAATTTTACCGGGTAAGGTATAAATATGTACAGTCTGATCTTTTGATGCGTAAACGTTTTAATAATGTATTATCGGTAAGTGTTGGTCCTTCTTATTATCATTATTGGAACAATTTTGAAGATAATAAAACTCGCATCCTTGCCAACCCTACCCTTATCGGCTCTGATTCGGCAAGTGTATATGGAATAAAAGATTATATAGGCGGTAAGTTTAAAATTGATATTAATTACGTAAACAACGAGGTGTTACCCACACGTGGTATCACATGGTATTCTGAATTAAGTTCTATGTATGGGATCAATGGAAACACCAAAAACGTAACCAGTCTAACATCGGACATGACCGTTTATGCCAGCTTAAGTGAGGCCAGAAAACTGGTGGGAATTATAAGAGTGGGCGGTGGTCATATCTTCAGTAAAAATTTTGAATACTTTCAGGCTTTAAATTTGGGTGCAAATAACTTTGTTAGAGGTTTTAGAAAGAACAGGTTTTCCGGGTCAGGCCTGTTTTACAGCAGCTTTGAAACCAGGGTTAAATTATTTAATTCGGAACTGTATTATTTACCGGGTGATATTGGTATGATAGGATTTTTTGATGTAGGCAAAATTTGGATGAGAAATTTAAGCTCCAGACAATGGCATAAATCTTACGGCGGCGGTTTTTATTATAATCCTTTCAATACCGTTATAGTTTCGGCAACAGTTGGTGTTTCAGACGAAGATAAATTGCTTAACTTTTCACTAGGCACTAAATTTCGCCTTACATTTTAAGTATGGATATTGTAGTAGCAGCTGTAATACGCACCAAACGCCTGTTAGCGGGAAACTAACCTTGATCGCGATAAGTTACCTTTTTCCGACTCTTGCTAAGTTTAACAACAGCCAAAGATTGCCCGTTCATCTTTTTAGTGATTATTTTATAGAATAGGCTTATAGGAAGACGGCAATCTAATTGCTTAAAAAAGCACAATTTTTATCAAAAGGTAGAATTCATAGGAAGTAGGAAATTTAGAAATCTTACAAAATCAATAGTTAACAATCGCCTATTTACACTTTAAATAAACAAGAAATAAAGGAAAAGACTTCTTTTTCTTCTTACGAATCCCTTCGTACCTTCGCAGAAATTCTAATAATGCAAAGGGTTCAAACGGACTATCAGCCTATCTCTAAGCTTGTTTTAGCTTATCCTGAAAGATTTTATAATGGATATGATGAATTAGTGCCATTCTACGATGAGCTTATTTCATTGATACCGGAAGAACTTACCATTTGGGCTATTACTAATAATGATCAAACCAGTGATAAACTTCAAGACAAATTTTCACATAGGCAACTCAATACTTTTGGTATAAGAGGGTGGGATGAATTATGGCTAAGAGACTGTATTGGTATAAACAAAGGCACTTCAGTAATAAAGCCTGAATATTATCCTAGTTATTGCGATGGAGATTTAACTAAGTACTATAACAAGATCAAGAAAAAATCAAGAACAATAATTTCAGGATGCTTAGAGAAGGAGATAATTGATCTACCATTGAAATTGGACTGTGGCAACTTTGTTTGTAATGATAAATATGTCTATCTAACAGATAAAGTGCTCAAAGAGAATAATGATTTAGGTGAAATACATATAAAGCAAATTCTAAATGCTGTAACAGGACTTACACCAATATTTATAGAAGAAAATATAAGTGATCCAATAGGCCATATGGATGGATACATGACTTTTATTGATGATAATAGAGCTTTAGTAGCCACTTATCCTTCTTTCCCTTTTTTTAAAAATGATATTGATTTCATTACTCGTTTAGAAGAAGATTTAAAATCAAAGGGTATAGAAGTAATTAAAATTTATGATAGACCGGTTGGTGAAGGAGCAAATAATTGCGGTTGTAATGGGAAATTAGATAGCAGTTGTTTTTTCTCGGCAAGGGGAGTTTATATAAATTATTTACAATTAAATCGTACAATTATTTTACCTGAATACACTTTGCCAACAAAAAGGGAAACTAACTTTTATAATAAAGTGAATCAAGAGATTTTAGAGGGACAAGGCTTTGAAGTAAAAAGAATTAATTGTGATTTACTGTCAAAATTTGGCGGTGTATTGCATTGTATTTCTTTTACCGCCTGAAGAAAATTCTCAAATTTTCGAATAAAAATTTCTTTTACCGATAACAATTTCTTTTTTCTTCCGTAAAATTCCAAATCTTTGAAGGGTTATGTCATTTTTTCTTTGCAAGTTTCTTTTGAGACGGCCTTCCTTTAAAAAGTCCCTGAAAAGTAAAGTTGACCTCCTCAATAAGACGTCTTTTTTCTTAAATTCTAAAACCCAATTCTTTATGCAAAAAGATCATCAATATAAACCCCTATATAACTTCAGGGTCGACAGAAGGTCGACCAACAATCTAAAAAATTAAAAAATATGAATTTTACGCCGTCCTTTAAAAAAAATTGTGGCCTCGCCAGGAATCGAACCTGGATCTGGAGCTTCGGAAACTCTTATACTATCCATTGTACTACGAGGCCCACTTAATGTGCGAATGAAGAAAACCAATCTGCATATCTGCATATCTGCACATTTACTAATTTGCATATCTACTTTATCAACCCTTGTGCATTTGTAGCAAATATTTTTACAGCAATAGCGA
>JBBJOK010000100.1:4297-8989 GCA_037721545.1 Chitinophagaceae bacterium | reverse complement strand
AGAATTGGGAATTTATCCATACTGGCAGAAGATGTAGTCGTTTTAAAACTATATTGATAACTCCCATTACCAACCTTTGTTGAATCGATCTCAATTATTGCAGCGACATTTCCTTTTGCTAATTCTTTTCGGGCTTCATCTTGCGAAGTATATTTAATTAATCGAATTGAAGGGTTTTTAAGCAAGCCATTTTTCATCAGTATATTATTGGTATCTGATAAATTTTTTAATGCTACTCTAACTGTAACACCACCTCCGCCTATAAAGCCAAAAACCAGGATAAAGATTAATGGAAACGCAAAACCAAATATTACTGCAGAGGGACTTCTAAATATCGCTCTAAGGCTACCCTTTGTAATAGCGAGCATTGCTGTTGTTTGGCTATACGATTTCATAAATTTGAAAGCGCAAAACTATCGGATAAATAGTTAAATATGGAAAACTTTTCTGATTATGACATATGTCGTATATTTGTATGACAAATGACAATAAAAATGGAAAAGAATAAAAATATAAAGAAGAAGGTTGAATATACCCCCAATATGAGAGTTTCAAAAATACATGAGCCCTTGCTAAGTTACGCTCCTGTACAATACACGCCAATGGTAAAAGATTTTAATTATAAAGATTTTAAAAAAATTGCTGATAAAGTGCCTTTTACTTTGCAGGAGTGGTCAGAAATACTACACATCTCTGAAAGAACTTTACAGCGATATGCAAAGGCAAACAGCAACTTTCCTTTTAGTGTAACTGACAGAATTTTGCAAATTGATAAAGTGATAAAAAGAGGGATTCACGTATTTGGAAGCCTGGAAAAGTTTATTAGCTGGTTACGCAGTGATCCCTTTATGCTTGAAGGAAAATTATCCTTTCAATCATTGCGAAGTATAGAAGGTGTAAATCTGGTAATTACCCAATTGGGCAGAATAGAATATGGGCTTTTTGCATGATAGTTTATCGAATATCGAACGAAGTGTACAGTGAGGATATCTCTGGTAATGGCGCAGCTATTAATGGATCTCGTTGGAATTCTAAAAATATAAAAATGTTATATGCAGGAGAACATATTTCTCTCTGTATCCTGGAGAGCCTTGTCCATTTAAGAAAGATAGATATTCCGGCAAAACAATATTTATTAAAGATACAAATCCCGGATATTGAATTTCAGGATATCAGGATTTCTAAATTAAAAGTGGACTGGCAATACCACATAAACTATACTCAATGGATAGGTGATCAATTTATCACTAGTAATAAAGCATTAATCCTTAAAGTTCCATCAGCTATTGTACCACAGGAGCATAATTTTTTAGTAAACCCGTTACATACTGCTTTTAAAAAAGTAAAAATTATTAATACTGAACTATTAGAACTTGATAAAAGATTACTTCAAACTTAATGATGAATTCTGCATATTTATTAATAGGAGGAAACATAGGTGACAGGATAAAAAATCTTGCTAAGACAAGATCTTTTATAGAGATGGAAATTGGTAAAATAGTAAAAACTTCCTCAATTTATGAAACAGCTGCGTGGGGCATAACTGAGCAGCCGGATTTTTTAAACCAGGTATTGCTGGTCGAATCAAAACTACCAGCACAAAAGATTATGCAATTAATACTTTCTATTGAAAATAATTTGGGAAGGGTAAGAACTCAAAAAAATGCTTCAAGAATAATTGATATTGACATTTTATTTTATAATAATGAAATTATTACCGAAATGGGCCTTACGGTTCCGCACCCCGAAATCCAAAACAGAAAATTTGCCTTAATACCCTTGAATGATATTGCCCCTGACTTTGTGCATCCTATTCTTAAACTAAGCCTGAAACATTTATTATCCATATCAAAAGATAAATTGGAAGTAAAACGGTTGCAACACACTAATTATCCATTCTAATAACTTTTAATGTCATAATTTTTTTATTCTCTATACTTCCTACTTTTGAACTTAAGATGAAATACAGTTTTATAACCATTGAGGGAAATATTGGAGCAGGAAAAACTACGCTGTCTTATCTGTTAAGCAAGCATTTTAATGCAAGGTTGATTCTGGAGGAGTTTGCTGATAACCCATTTTTGCCTAAGTTTTATGAAAATCAGCAGCAGTACGCTTTTCCTTTAGAACTATTTTTCATGGCGGAGCGCTATAAACAATTAAAGGATCTGTTGCGAACCAAGGATATGTTTCAAAATCTTACCATATCTGATTATCTTTTTACCAAATGCCTGTTGTTTGCAAAAGTGAATTTGCCCGAGGAAGAATTCCTGTTATATCAAAAATTATTCGACATTATTAATCCTCAATTAGTACAGCCTGATTTGTTGATTTATTTACATGCTCCGGTTAAAAAATTAAAGCAAAATATTCAAAAGCGAAACCGTGCTTATGAACAAAATATTGAATCTGAATACCTGTTTACTTTGCAGGAGTCTTACACTCAATACATAAAACAGCATAATATAAAAACCCTTTTTATTGATGCATCTAACTCTGATTTTTTAGGGAATGATCAGCACCTGAAAATTGTTATTGATGCGCTTGATAAAGACTATGATGAGGGCCAGCATTATTTAAACTTACCCTGACAAAGAATGAATGACAATTAAGAATGATCCTTTTGCTTCAATAAAGATCGCAGAATACCGCAATCTTATGGCTGGTAGGTTTCTTTTTATAATGGGCCTTCGTATGATGGGAACATTGGTAGGGTGGTGGGTTTATAATTTAACCAATGATCCTTTCGCAATTGGGTTAATTGGACTATCTGAAGTAATACCCGCTGTAACCATGGCACTATATGCAGGTCATATTATTGACCTTAGCGAAAAAAGAAAATTATTATTAACCGGTGTAATTTTATATCTCACTGCGGTTTTAGCGCTACTAATGTTGTCAACTTCCTATGGCTCAAACCATTTGAGTAATAACTGGATAGCAATCAGTATTTATATTATTATTTTTTTCACCGGAATTGTAAGATCATTTACAGGCCCCACTTTTGGTGTATTTGTAGCCCATATTGTTCCTAAAGAAATATTGCAAAATGCCACTACATGGAATCAGGGAACATGGCTTACGGCTTCTGTTTCAGGCCATGCTATTTGTGGGTTTTTAATAGCAGGTTTTGGTATTACCGGTACACTATCCGCCATCACACTGTTGATTATTACTTCGTCATTTTTTTTAGTGAGATTAAAACAAAAACCTCCTTTAAATAAGCGGGGAGAAAAGAAAACCTGGGAAAGCGTAAAAGAAGGATTGAAATTCGTTTTCAAAACTAAAGAGTTGTTAGGGGCTTTATCACTTGATTTGTTTGCTGTATTATTTGGTGGGGCGGTAGCAATGGTTCCTGTATTTGCAAGAGATATATTAAAAGTTGGGCCTGAAGGATTTGGTTTTTTAAATGCTGCATCTGATATGGGTTCTATTTGTATAGTTATTATACTTGCGTTGTTTCCTTTGCGTCGTAATCAGGGAAGAATATTAATGTTTGCCGTTGCAGCCTTTGGGATCTGCATCATTACTTTTGGATTATCAAAATTATTTTGGTTGTCATTTGCAGCGTTGTTTGTTGGTGGGCTGGTTGATGGTATTAGTGTTGTAATACGTGGCACTATAATGCAATTAAAAACTCCGGATCATATGAGAGGGAGAGTAATGAGTGTAAACTCAATGTTTATTAATTCAAGTAACGAGTTAGGGCAATTTGAAAGTGGTGCTGCTGCAAAACTAATGGGAGTGGTTCCTTCAGTAGTATTTGGTGGATGTATGACTATTGGGATAGTTATTGCTACATGGTTTAAGGCACCTACATTAAGAAAAATGCAGTACTAAGTTTCATTTTATATTTATCTTACTAAAAAATAATCCTATGAAACGTAAACAATTCTTACAGGCTTCAACATTTACGCTGGCAGCTCTTACGGTTGCTGATTATAAATCTTTTGCACATTTTTTTGCTGATCCGTGGAAGATAAAAATGTTACGAAACGACATTGGAATTTTTTCTGAAAGAGGAGGAACTATCGCATTTATGTTATCAAAAAAAGGACTTGTTGTTGTCGATTCACAATTTCCTGAGCAGGCACAGCATTTGATTACGGAACTAAAAAAAATAAGCGATAAATCTATTCGCCTTTTGATAAACACTCATCATCATGCGGATCATACTGGTGGCAATATTGCTTTTAAAGGTTTAGTACCCCATGTTGTAGGACATGAAAATTGTTTATTGAATCATAAACGTACCGCTGAACAGCAGAAGTCAATAGAAAAACAAATGTTTGCGGATATAACTTTTAAAGAAACCTGGAAGACAAAAATTGGAAAGGAAAAAATTAAAGCGCATTATTTTGGCCCTGCACATACTAACGGCGATGCGATAATTCATTTTCAACAGGCGAACATTGCTCACATGGGCGATTTGGTTTTTAACCGCCGATATGCATTTATAGATAGAACAGCCGGAGCTTCTGTTAAAGGTTGGATAAGTGTTTTGGATAAAACTTTAGCAACTTTTGATAATGAAACTTTATTTGTTTTTGGGCATGCTTTTGATCCTGAAAAAGTAACAGGTAATAAAGAAGATCTAAAAGCTATGCAGAACTATCTTGCCAAAATGTTACAATTTGTTGAGAGTGAAATCAAATCAGGTAAATCTAAAGAGGAAATTTTAAAAGCAACTTC
>JBBJOK010000100.1:1868-4197 GCA_037721545.1 Chitinophagaceae bacterium | reverse complement strand
AATTATCCTCGCCCAAAAAGGGGCAGGGCATCCTTTTAGCTACATAATCTCCATCGGTATCCAGCCGTAAATAAGTTTCTATAAAATCGCCTTCCTTCATTTTTAAATGTTTGGAAATGCGCTTGATATCGGGTGTTTTAAATCGGGGTGAATAATTTTTACAGCAGTTGGCACATTCAAGGCAGTTTATTTTGGCAAATGCCTCCTCGTGCAGCACTGGTAATATTTTCAGTACTTTATTCTTGTCTGGTCTTTCTAAAAAGCGCTTATATTTTTTTTGATTTTCAGAAGATTTCTTTTCCCAATTTTGCAAAATATCTTCTTTCATAACTCAAAGGTAATATAAGCCGTATAAGCATATAGTATAACTTATTTTTTAACTGATCCGTTGTAACTTTGCGACTGTTTTTAGCAATGCTTACAAAAAGTAAGCATTGAGATAAGTAACTTCAGAATTAAGGCCTCACACGACAAATTAAAAATATTACGCAATGAATCTTTTTGAGAAGCAAGCAAATGAATTTTCAGATAGGCACATAGGTCCTAATGAAGTGGAAACCGTAGAAATGTTGAAAGAAATCGGGATGAGCTCTTTGGATGAGTTAATAAATAAAACAATTCCCACTGCCATTCACTTAAATGGCGATTTGGAAATAACTCCTGCAATGAGTGAGTATGAATATTTGACTGAATTGAAAAAAGTTGCCGCAAAAAATAAAGTTTATAAATCATATATAGGTCAGGGTTACTACGATACTATTGTGCCGAGTGTTATCTTGAGAAATCTGTTTGAAAACCCGGGTTGGTATACTCAATATACCCCCTACCAAGCCGAGATTGCACAAGGGCGCCTGGAGAGTTTATTAAATTTTCAAACTATGGTAAGTGATCTCACCGCACTACCCATTGCTAACGCCAGTTTGCTTGATGAGGGTACGGCGGCAGCGGAAGCTATGACTATGCTTTTTAATCATAAAAATCGTGATCATGAACATTTAAGTTCTCCTAAATTTTTTGTGGATGAAAAAATATTTGCCCAAACAAAAGATGTTTTAATAACAAGAGCGAAGCCTATTGGTATTGAATTGGTTTTTTCGAATTTTCATTCTATTCAATTGGATGATACTTTTTTTGGGGCTATCATTCAATATCCAAACAGTGAGGGTAGCATTGAAGACTACCGGGATTTTATAAATTCAGTCCATAGTGTAAATGCAAAAGTTGTTATGGCGACAGATCTTTTGGCATTAACGCTGCTGACACCTCCCGGAGAATTAGGTGCTGACGTTGCAGTTGGTTCCTCCCAAAGATTTGGCGTCCCATTGGGTTTTGGGGGGCCGCATGCAGCTTTCTTTGCAACTAAAGATGATTTTAAAAGAACAATTCCCGG
This sequence comes from Chitinophagaceae bacterium, assembly GCA_037721545.1. Lineage (GTDB taxonomy): Bacteria > Bacteroidota > Bacteroidia > Chitinophagales > Chitinophagaceae > Ginsengibacter. Next base: position 2,807 of record JBBJOK010000100.1, on the reverse strand, counting down.
TAGAATTATAGGTGTGAGTGTAGATGCACAAGGTAATAGATGTTTACGCATGGCCTTGCAAACAAGAGAACAGCATATACGTCGGGAAAAAGCTACTTCTAATATTTGCACAGCCCAGGCGCTGCTTGCGAATATGGCTGCTATGTATGCAATTTATCATGGAGCAGAGGGATTAAAAAATATTGCAAAAAGAATTGTTGTTTTAACCCGTGCTTTAGTTAACGAATTAAAAAGTTATGGTTATGAAGTTAAAAATGAAAGTTATTTTGACACAGTTACAGTAAGTGTTCCCAATTCTTCTGTTATCAAGAAAATTGCAGAAGAAAATAAAATAAATTTTCATTACGTTAATAAAGCAACAATCACTATTTCTATTGATGAATCAACAACTCAATCTGATGTGGTGATGATGGCAAAAATATTCTGTTCAGTCAAAGGAGGGGATTCTGAAGAAATAATTGTTGATAGTACAAATGGTCTTGAAAATATTCCAGCATCTCTTACTAGAACTTCCACTTTTTTATTGCACCCCGTTTTTAAAAGTCATCATAGTGAAACAGAAATGATGCGGTATCTTAAAGTTTTGGAAAACAAAGATCTTTCTCTTATTCATTCAATGATATCACTTGGTTCCTGTACAATGAAATTAAATGCAGCTTCTGAATTAATTCCTGTGAGCTGGCCTGAGTTTAGCAAAATTCATCCTTTTGCACCTTCGGATCAAACAGAAGGTTATCAAACTATAATTAAGGAATTAGAAAACATGCTGTGTGCCATAACAGGGTTTTCTGCCTGTAGCTTACAGCCTAATAGTGGCGCCCAAGGAGAGTATGCCGGGTTGCTTTGTATAAGAGATTTTCATGAAAATAAAGATGAGACTCATCGTGATGTTATATTGATTCCTGTTTCAGCTCATGGAACAAATCCTGCATCTGCTGT
>JBBJOK010000100.1:0-1768 GCA_037721545.1 Chitinophagaceae bacterium | reverse complement strand
GGAATTATCGGAGCTGATGTTTGTCATTTAAATCTTCATAAAACATTTGCTATCCCGCATGGCGGTGGGGGTCCAGGTATGGGTCCCATTTGTGTAAATGAAAAACTGGCTCCTTATTTACCAGGGCATCACCTCACCCTAAATCCTTCTACTAAAGAAGAAGGGCTTGGCAAAGTCTCTAATGGCGCAGGTTCTGTAAGTGCTGCCCCTTATGGCTCTGCTAGTATTTTGCTTATTAGCTATGCGTATATAAAAATGCTTGGCCCAAATGGAATCCGTAAAGCAACTCAGTATGCAATATTGAATGCTAATTACATGAAGTTTAAATTGAAGAAATTTTATAAAATACTTTACACAGGAAAAGGCGGTACATGTGCGCATGAATTTATTGTTGATCTGAGGCCTTTTAAAACTGCTGGTATTGAAGCGGAGGACGTTGCTAAAAGGCTTATGGATTATGGGTTTCATGCACCTACCCTCAGTTTTCCGGTACCTGGTACTATAATGATAGAGCCAACAGAAAGTGAAAACAAAGCCGAACTTGACCGTTTTTGTGATGCATTGATAAATATTTATTACGAGATCCAAAACATTGTAGAAGCAAAAAGCGATAAAGCAGATAACCCGTTAAAGAATGCCCCTCACACTTTAGCAGTGATCACCAACGATGAGTGGAAATATTCTTACAGTCGCAAACAAGCAGCTTTCCCTTTAGATTATTTAAAAGAAAATAAATTTTGGCCCTCAGTTAGCAGGGTAAATAATACCTACGGGGACAGAAATTTAATATGCACTTGTGAACCAACAGAAAGTTATATGGAGACTGTTGAAAATTAAAACAAAAAAAGCCCTCATTTTGATGGTTTTTTTTCAAAATCTCTATTTATCTGAGAAACAAAAGTTCTCTGTATTTCGGAAGCTCCCATAGTTTATCATCAACCATTAGTTCTAGCTTATCAACATTATACCTCACATCATCAAAGCATGATTTCACAGTATCGCAATAAGCTATAGCTTTTTTTCTGGTATCGGTAATTTCATTTGCAACTTTTCTTGCTTCTATCATTTCTTCTACTTTGTCACTCATTGCATTTACGTATTCTGATATTTTACCAAGAATTTGCAACTGGTTTGCTGAAGCTGTTCCGGTCAGGCCTACTTCTTTTAATCCTTTTATATTTTCTATAAGTATATTCTGATATTTAATAGCAGCGGGAAGAATATGATTTGTAGCAAGATCTCCCATAACCCTGGCCTCTATTTGAACTTTCTTGATATAACTCTCCAATAAAATTTCATGTCGGGCTTCCAGTTCACTATGCGAATAAATTTTATTGTTTTCAAAAAGTTTTTTTGCTTTGGGTGTTACAAAAGCATCCAGGGCCAATGGGGTTGTCTTTACATTTGGCAAACCTCTTTTTTTAGCTTCCTGCTCCCATTTATCACTGTAACCATCGCCTTCAAATAAAACTTTTTTACTTTCAACAATATATTTTTGAATTACCTGGAGTAATGCAATTTCTTTCTTTTCTCCCTTTTCAATAACTGCATCTACATCTTGTTTAAATTTAGTAAGCGTATCTGCAATTATGGTATTTAAAACCGTCATTGCACCGGCACAGTTTTCGGAAGAACCCACTGCTCTGAATTCAAATTTATTTCCTGTGAATGCAAAAGGTGAAGTTCTATTCCTATCTGTATTATCAAGCATTAATTCAGGTATGCTTTTATGAATGTCAAGTTTAAGAATGGCCTCATCCTGTTCATC